>JAGVJS010000281.1 GCA_020051025.1 Sphingobium sp.
GATGCGCATCACTTCCCAACTGCGCAGGCTCTCGCCACGCCCGACCCGGCCCACGCCGATCATCGTGCCGCCACGCGGCAGCGTCCAGACCTCCTCGCTCCACCGGTCACCGGCATTTTGCAGCCATTCCCCGGTCAGCCAGTCCGGCAATTCGCCCGCATGCGCCTGTGCCGACAGGGAAAGCAGCAGGCTCGCCGCGATGATCGAAATGTGTTTCCGCATTGCTTTCGCCCTCTGTCCAGAACCGGTCGGGCACGCTATGGAGCGCGCATCATTTCCCGCACTTTACGGACCGGCTTTCCCGCCGGGCAAGGATAAAAGCCATGACGTTTCGCATGCCCGCCGAATGGGCGCCGCACGACTGGACCTGGATCGGCTTTCCGACCAACCCCGCCGAATGGCCGGGCGCGTTCGAGCAGGCTCGACAACAGATCGCCGCCTTCGCCAGCGCGCTGCACGCCGATGGCAAGGGGGAGGATGTCCGGCTGGTCGTGGACAATGAAGCGGACGCTGCCGCTGCGCGCGCACTGGTCGCACCCGGCGTCTCCGTCATCGTCCATCATCTGGGCGACGTCTGGCTGCGCGATACCGCGCCGATTGCCGTGCTGAACGGCGCGGGGGGCAAGGCCCTTGTCGATTTCGGCTTCAATGGCTGGGGCGGCAAATATCAGATGCCGGGTGACGAGGATATCGGCGCGCGGCTGGCCGCAACCACCGATCTGGCCGTTTCGACCCAGAATTGGGTGTTCGAGGGCGGCGCGATCGATACGGACGGCACCGGCCTGTTCGTCACCACCGAACAATGCCTGCTCAATCCCAATCGCAACCCCGATCTGGACCGCGGCAAGATCGAGACGCTGCTGGCCGGCGCGCTGGGCCTGTCGGACATGCTGTGGCTGGGCGACGGCCTGCTGAACGATCATACCGACGGGCATGTCGACAATCTCGCCCGCTTCGTCGCGCCCGGCAAGCTGGCCCTGCCGATCGCCACGACGCCGGACGATCCCAACGCGACCATCTATGCCGACGCCCGCGCGCGCGCGAAGGCGCATGGCGTGGAAGTGATCGACATCCCCTCCCCCGGCCTGGTGCTGGTGGATGGCGAGGCGATCCCGGCCAGCTACATGAATTTCTACGTCGGCAATGCCGCCGTCATCGTGCCCATCTATGGCCAGCCCAACGATCAGGCCGCGCTCGACGCCTTCCGCCCCTTCTTCCCCGGACGGGATATTGTCGGTTTGCGCAGCGATGCCATATTGTCGGGCGGCGGCAGCTTCCATTGCTGTAGCCAGCAGATGCCCAGTCTCTGATTTCAACCGTTCGGGCTGAGCGAAGTCGAAGCCCAGGCCTGAGCGCATGCGAAGGCACCTCGCTACCGCTCGGCGAAGCCCTTCGACTTCGCTCAGGGCGAACGGAGAAATAAATATTATGACCAAAGTGACAGTAGCCGCCCTGCAACTTGCCTTCTCGGACGACATGAGCGCGAACATCGCGCTGGTCGCCGACCATGTGCGCCAGGCCGCCGCGCGCGGCGCGAAGATCATCCTGCCGCCCGAACTGTTCGAAGGCCCCTATTTCTGTCGGGTCGAGGATGAAGCCCTGTTCGCCAACGCCATGCCGACCGACGAGCATCCCGCCGTTCAGGAAATGCGCAAGCTGGCGAAGGAACTGGGCGTCTATATCCCGACCAGCTATTTCGAGCGGGACGGCCATCATCATTACAACTCGCTCGCCATGATCGATGATGAGGGCGAGATCATGGGCGTCTATCGCAAGAGCCATATTCCCGATGGGCCGGGCTATGAGGAAAAATATTATTTTCGCCCCGGCAATAGCGGCTTCAAGGTGTGGAAGACCAAATATGGCACGATCGGCGTCGGCATCTGCTGGGACCAATGGTATCCCGAAACAGCGCGCTGCATGGCGCTGATGGGCGCGGAAATGCTCTTCTACCCGACCGCGATCGGCTCCGAACCCTATGACAGCGACCTCGACACCAGCCGCATGTGGCGCCGCGCGATGATCGGCCATGCCGTCAGCAACTGCATGCCGGTGATCGCCGCCAACCGCATCGGCGACGAGGAAGGTCAGCTCTTCTACGGCCACAGCTTCATCACCGACGAATGGGGCGATTTCGCCGCGGATGCGGACGCGAAGGATCATGGCGCGCTGGTCGCGACGCTCGATCTGGCAAAGGCCTGCACCCATCGCGCCGGCATGGGCTTCTTCCGCGATCGCCGGCCCGAACTGTACGGCCGGATCGCGCAGGATATCTGAGCCGACATGACCGAAGAAACCGAAGAACCCGCCATCGACACGGCGGAAGATGCCGCCACAGAACAGCCGGGCGACCTCAGCCGGCCGCAGAAACGCCTGCTGAAACGCCTCTACAACGCCCGCACCGTGCCGGTGATGGTGGATGAGCGGCCGTTCCTGACCTACAGGGAGGCGGTGCGCTACCTGCTGTCGCTGGGCGAGGAAGCGCGCGAATCTGCCTACACGCAGATGAAGGCGCATGTCCGGGACAAGGTCCGCTAAGGGCATGCCCCTGACCCATCATCCGTTCGTTTCGAGCGTAGTCGAGAAACCATGCCCGGTGCTGGCCGCTTCTCGACTGCGCTCGAAGCGAACGAATTGAGATTTCGGGTTCCGGGATAATGGCGAACGCCGCCCCCCACCTCTACGCGCTGGCGCTGGGGTCGAAACGCCCCCTGTCCGCCAGCCTGCCCCCCGCAGGGCTGCTGAAGGCCGCGACGAGATCGGA
>JAGVJS010000379.1 GCA_020051025.1 Sphingobium sp.
CGGGCTGGGTTCCAACCGCAACCTCGTCCTGCTCGACGGCCGCCGCCTGCCGTTGTCGGACATTAACGGCAATGTCGATATCAACATCCTGCCGGAATCCATCATCGGGTCGGTGGACGTCATCACCGGCGGCGCATCGGCCATTTACGGGTCGGACGCCATGTCGGGCGTGGTCAATTTCAAGACCGACAAATATTTCGACGGCATCCGTGCCGACGTCCAGAATGGTAACAGCTTCCGCGGCGATTATGGCAAGTTCAATGCCTCGCTGGCGCTGGGCACGAAATTCGCCGACGACCGCGGCCGCCTCATGCTGGCACTCAGCTACGGCCAGCGCGATCCGCTCTCCGGCTCGCAGCGCGGCTTCTTCGCGGACAAGGTGCCGTCCTCCTTCATCGGCACCGGCGCCTTCGTCCCCAATGCGCTGAACCTGCCCAGTCAGGCGGCGCTCAATGGCGTGTTCGCCCAATATGGGGTGACGACGCCGATCAACCGGACGCTGAACCTGGGCTTCAACAATGACGGCTCGCTCTTCGTCCAGACTGGTGCGGTCAATTATAAGGGTCCAACGGACGGCGCCTATGCCGTGGTTGGCGGCAATGTCCGCATGCCGGTCGGTCCGCAGTTGCAGATCCTCAACGCCTTCGAACGCAAATCCGCCTTTGCCAAGGGTGAGTTCGACCTGACCGACTCGCTGACCGCCTATGGCCAGTTCCTCTATGTCGACTCCACCGTCACCACCGAAGCGGGCGGCAGCCTGACCCAGTTCGCGCCCTTCACGACCATCCCCGTCACCAACCCTTTCATCCCGAACGACCTGCGCACGCTGTTGGCCTCGCGCACTGATCCGAGCGCGCCCTTCCGCTGGAGCGGCCGCTATGTCGGCATCGGCGACAAGGGCTGGCACGAAAACTACCGGGTCCAGCAATATCTGGGCGGCCTGAAGGGCACGATCGGCGGATCCTGGAAGTTCGACGGCTTCGTCGCCTATGACGAAACGGTGCATAACCAGTCGATGTTCAATGCCGTGCTGAAATCGCGCGTGCAGACATTGCTCAACGCGGCCGATGGCGGCGCTTCGCTCTGCGCTGGCGGCTTCAACCCCTTCGGCATCACCAACGCGACCAGCCTGTCGCGCGAATGCCAGCAATATATGACCGCGACTGTGCAGAGCCGCGAACGGCTGACCCAGACGCAGGTACAGGGACAGGTCAACGGCCCTCTGTTCGATCTGCCCGCCGGCCCGGTGCAGCTGGCGCTGCTCGCTGGCTATCGCAAGAATACGTATAAATATGATCCCAGCCCCGATCTGGTGTCCAACAATGTTGAATCCGTCGTCGGCTCCAATCCGGCGCAGGGTGAAATCAGCGTCAAGGAATTCGCGGCGCAGATCGACGTGCCCCTTCTGTCCGACACGCCTTTCTTCCATGAACTGGGCGTCGGTGCGGCCTTCCGCTATTCGGATTACAACACGACCGGCAGCGTGAAGAGCTATGAGTTCGACGCCCGCTGGCAACCGGTCGACGCGCTGCTGATCCGTGGCAGCTTCCAGCGTGCGGTGCGTGCGCCCAATATCGGCGAACTTTTCTCGCCCGTCACCGGATCGCAGCTGGCGATCGGCACGCCGCCCGCCGCCATCGGCGATCCGTGCGACGTCCGCTCCTCCGCCCGGACCGGCGCCAATGGTGCGCAGGTGCGTGGCCTGTGTCTGGCGCAGGGCATCCCGGCCGCCGCGATCGACGCCTATCAGTTCGCCACCACCGCCACCGGCGGCAATATTCAGGGCAATAATGGGCTGACCCCGGAAAAGGCGAATACCTTCAATGTCGGTTTCGTCCTCAATCCGAAATTCTCGTCGCCCTGGCTGTCGGGCTTTTCCTTCTCGGTCGACTATTACAACATTAAAATCAGCAACGTCATCTCGACCATCAATGGCCTGACCGTGCTTGCCAAATGCTATAATCTGGATGGATCGAACAGCAGCTATTCCAACAGCAACGAATTCTGCCAGCTGGTCCAGCGCGATCCGACCGGTCAGCTGGTGGCCATTGCCCAGCCCTATCTGAACCTGGGTGCGCTCGACACCGATGGCGTCGATGTGCAGGTCAACTGGTCATTGAAACTGTCCGAAGCCGGCATCGGCGATGGATCGGGCAAGATCTATGCCTCCTCCGCCATCGGCTGGCTGAACCATTATAAGGTCCAGACCCTGCCCGGCACCGCGGCGCAGGATTTCGTCGGCACCAGCACGCCGGGCCGCCCGCTGCCCAAATGGAAGGCGCTGACCACCGTCGGTTACAGCTCTGACACCTTCGGCATCGGTCTGCGCTGGCGCTATCAGGGCAAGCTGCGTGATATCAGCGCGATCACGACGCCGGCGGCCGAACAGGTCGGGGTGAAGCCCTACAACCTGTTCGATGTCTTCTCGACGCTGGATATCAACGATAATCTCCAGCTGCGTGGCGGCATCACCAACCTGTTCGATAAGGCCATTCCCTTCGTCGCCAGTTCGCAGAATGGCACGGATGCGGGCACCTACGACATGGTTGGTCGCTCCTTCTATGTCGGCGCGAAGTTCAAATTCTGATCTCTCCGCCTGCCCCGCTGCCCGCCCAATCGGGCGGCGGGGATATTCTCTCCCAATCGGATGATCCCACATTGACCCAGTCCCGCTCCGTTCCCGCCCGCTATCTGACCGGTCTTGTCGGGCGGGATATTCAGGCCTCGCTGACGCCGCGCCTGCATGAAAGCGAAGCCGATGCGCAGGGCGTGCGTCTCGTCTATCGTCTGTTCGATTTCGCGGCGGACGGCCGGACCGAAGCGGACCTGCCGGGCCTGCTCGACGCCTTGCAACTGGTGGGCTTTGCCGGCATCAACGTCACCCATCCCTATAAGCAGGCGGTGATCGCCCATCTGGACGAACTGTCGCCGCAGGCAGCCCAGATCGGATCGGTCAACACCGTCATCTTCCGCGAAGGCCGCCGGATCGGCTATAATACCGACGTCACCGGTTTTGCCGAAAATCTGCGTTCCGGCCTGCCACATGGCACCGCCATCGACCGCGTTGTGCAGATGGGGGCTGGCGGGGCAGGCGCCGCGACCGCCCATGCGCTGATGGACCTCGGCGTGGCGCAACTCACTTTGTTCGACTCTGACCCCGCGCGCGCCAACACTCTTGCCGATGCGCTCTGCGCCGCCCATGGCGCCGACCGTGCGATCGTGGGGCAGGATCTGGCCGCGTCGATCACGCACGCCGACGGCATCGTCAACGCCACCCCGATGGGTATGGCGGTCCATCCCGGTTCCGCCGTCCCTCGCGCCCTGCTCGAACCCCGGCTGTGGGTCACCGACATCGTCTATTTTCCCCTCGAAACCCAGTTTCTGCGCGAAGCGCGGGCGGCTGGCTGCACCGCCCTGGATGGCAGTGGCATGACCATTTACCAGGCGGTCGGCGCCTTCCATCATTTCACTGGCCTGACCGCCGATCCCGCCCGGATGCGCACCAATTTCCACGCCGCGCTCGCAGGCTGACGACAGAAGGAGAGGCTGCCCATGACCCTGCAATTCGGCATCGCCACCGTATCGCTCAGCGGCACGCTGGAGGAGAAGCTGCGCGCCGCTGCCGCGGCCGGCTTTGACGGGGTGGAGATATTCGAAAATGATCTGCTCGCCTCGCCGTTGCGGCCGCGCGAAGTGCGGGCGATGCTGGACGATCTTGGCCTGTCCTGCATGCTCTATCAGCCCTTCCGCGATTTCGAAGGGATGCCCGGCGCCATTCGCCAGCGCGCCTTTGATCGGGCAGCGGCGAAATTCGACCTGATGGGCGAATTGGGCGCCCGCCACATTCTCGTCTGCTCCAACTGCTCGCCCCATGCGCTGGGCGAACGCAACCGCATCGTCGCCGACTTCCAGCAACTGGGCGAACTGGCCGCCGGTCATGACATCATCGTGGGCTATGAAGCGCTGGCCTGGGGCCGCCATGTCTTCGACCATCGCGATGCCTGGGCCATCGTGGAGCAGGTGGATCATCCCCATGTCGGCATCATCCTCGACAGTTTCCATTCGCTGTCACGAGGGATTCCCAGTGACAGCATCCGCGCCATTCCCGCCAACAAGATCGCTTTCGTCCAATTGGCCGACGCGCCGAAACTGGACATGGACCTGCTTTACTGGAGCCGACACTTCCGCAATTTTCCGGGGCAGGGTGGCCTTCCGGTCGAAGCCTATGTCGCCGAAATATTGGCTACCGGATACAAGGGGCCATTGTCGCTTGAAATCTTCAACGATCGTTTTCGCGGCTGGTCCGCCGACCTGATCGCCGCCGATGGTCTGCGGTCGCTGCGCCATGTCGAGGATGCGGCGCTGCGCCTGCTGGATCGACCGACCGCCGCGCCGGCTCCGCCGCCTCATGTCCGTCCCGAATTTGTCGAATTCGCGGTCGGGGACAGCGATGTTGTCGCGCTGGAGGCCATGTTCGGCGCACTCGGCTTCGTACGGACCGGCACCCACCCGACCAAGGCGGTCAGCCGCTGGCAGGCGGGATCGGTCAACCTCGTCATCAATGCGCAGGCGGAAGGGTTCGGCCATGACTTCAGGGCCGCCCATGGCCCGTCCATCTGCGCCGTTGGTCTGGTGGTGCCGGATCGCGACGCGGTCGCGGCGCGCGCCGATCATCTGGGCATCCGCACGGTGGACGACC
>JAGVJS010000217.1 GCA_020051025.1 Sphingobium sp.
GACCATCTCATGCGGCTGGATGCGGCCGATTCGCGCCTGCACCGCCGGGGTAAAGGTCTGTACCCCCAGATTGACACGATCCACCCCCATGACCGCCATCGCCGCGATCCACTGGCTGTCCAGCCGGCGCGGGTCCAGCTCCACCGAAATCTGCGCGTCCTGCCCGTCGAAACAGCGGGTCAGCTGCTGCAACAGGCGGATGAAATCGACCAGCGGCAACGAATTGGGACTGCCCCCGCCAAAGGCGATGCGCCGCACCCGCCCGCGGCCGGACAGGCGCGCGGCGATCATCGCCATCTCCCGCTCCAGCGCCTCGACATAGGCGGTCAGCCGTTGCAGGCGATTGGCCGCGCCGGTGTTGCAGCCGCAATACCAGCAGATATCGTGGCAATAGGGGATGTGGACATACAGCGACAGCGGCGTGTCAGCCGCCACTCCATCCAGCCGCGCCAGCAATTCGGCTTCGCCCACGGCGTCGCTGAACTGGGCAGCGGTGGGATAGCTGGTGTAGCGCGGCACCGGCCGGGCGAGCAGATCGGGATGAAAGGTCCACATGAGGACCGGATCGCACAGGCGCAGTCCCCACACATTGCGCCAGGTCAAATATCGCGTTGCGCCCGATCAATGCCGCATCGGCTCATGGGGCGCAAAGGGCGGTCACCAACCGGAAGGGAAGGAGACCCCTATGAACAGGAAAGTCCTCATGCTGGGCGCGGCAGCGATGGTCGGCGCGCTCGCCACACCCGCTCAGGCGAAACAGGGCGACGTGCTGGTCCGCGTGCGCGGCATCATGGTCGCGCCCAATGAGAAGAGCGGGAGCGTGCTCCCCGGCTTCCCCGGCGAAAAGGTCGGCGTCGACAATGCGGTGACGCCCGAAATCGACTTCACCTGGATGGCGAGCGACCATATCGGTTTCGAGCTGATCGCCGCCACCACCAAACATGCGGCCAGCGGCCGCACCGGCACTACCGGCTCGATCGGCAAGCTGGCCTCGACCTGGGTGCTTCCGCCGACGCTGACGGCGCAATATCATTTCCTGCCTGACGCCAAGGTCCGCCCCTATGTCGGCGCGGGTGTCAACTATACGCTCTTCTACAATGAGGATGCGTCGACCGGTCTGGAAGGCGCGGTCGGCAAGACGAAGGTGCATATGTCCGACAGCGTCGGCTGGGCGGCGCAGGCGGGCGTCGACATCGACCTCAACGACCGCATGTTCCTGAATCTGGATGTCAAATATATCGACATCGATACGACCGCACGCCTCTCTACCACGGCGGCCGGCGTGCAGAAGGTGCGCGTCAACCTCGACCCGCTGGTCGTGGGCGTGGGGCTGGGCTTCAAATTATGAGCGAATGCAGGTGGCGGTCCGACCGGACCGCCACCTGCATATTGGGGTTCAGGCCGCGATCGCCTTGACCTCGAAGGGCAGCGTCGTGCCGTCCGGTTTGATCAGCGTCAGGCAGCTGCCGGACCGGATCAGCGCCGCTTCCAGCCGGAACGGTGCTTCATGCGGCGCATAGGACAGCGCCCAGCCATCCGCTGTGCGCAACAGATGGCCGTGCCGGTCCGGCTCGTTCGGCCAGAAACGGCGCACCGTCGCATATTCGGGATGGTGGCGATATTCCTGTTCGTCGATCCGCCCGTCCGGCCCCAGCGGCAACCGCATCACATAGCTGCGCGCGGCCGATCCCTTGGGAAAGGCCGGGGTGCGGGCAAGTTCCAGGCGTATCGTGGTCCACGTCATGCTGCCCTGTCTGGCGTCTTCCCGCGCCACGCGAAATACGGACTATCCCGGATGGCGACCATGGACCAGGGCGCCTAACCGGAACAGGGTCGCCGCTCTTGCTGGGCCGCGCAAAGGACGGCATGATTCCCCGATGGCAGTAGCGGACGACGACACCGACGGATTGGGCTTGCGCGACCACAGTCTGGAACAGGCATTGCTGGGGTCGATCCTGACCACCGTGCCCGACGCGCTGATCGTCATCGACATGCGCGGGCGGATCGTGTCGTTCAGCCCCGCGGCGCAGCGCATGTTCCAATATGCGGAAGGCGACGTGCTGGGGGAGAATATCTCCATGCTGATGCCCTCGCCCGATCGCGAACGGCATGACGGTTATATCGACCATTATCTGACCACCGGTGAGCGGCGGATCATCGGCATCGGCCGGCTGACCAGCGCGCGGCGGCGGGACGGATCGACCTTCCCCATCGAATTGTCGGTGGGGGAAGTGGAGACAGAGGGGCGCCGCCTGTTCACCGGCTTCATCCGCGACCTCACCGAACGGCAGCAGGCCGAACGGCGCGTCGCCGATTTGCAGGCCGAACTCGCCCATGCCGGGCGCGTCACCGCCATGGGCACGCTGGCCGCCGCGCTGGCGCATGAACTGAACCAGCCGCTGACCGCCATCGCCAACTATATGGAGGCGGGGCGCGACCTGCTCGATGGCGATGGCCCTGTCGATCGCGACATGTTGCGCGAGGCGATGCGCGAGAGCGCGGGGCAGGCGCTGCGCGCCGGGGAGATCATCCGCTCGCTGCGCGAATTCATCAAGCGCGGCGAAACCATGCGCCAGCCCGAAGCGCTGCGCGGCCTGCTGGCGGAAGGGGCGGCGCTGGCCTTCATCGGCATTGACAGCCGCGGCATCGACATGGACGTCAGCGTCGATCCCGCCATCGGCCGGGTGATGGTCAACCGGGTGCAGTTGCAGCAGGTCGTCATCAACCTCGTCAAAAATGCGGTAGAGGCGATGCAGGACAGGCCGGTCCGCATCCTGCGCGTCACCGCCGCGCCCGCCACCGATACGCCCGGCAAGGCCGAGGTGATCGTGGCC
>JAGVJS010000228.1 GCA_020051025.1 Sphingobium sp.
TCCTGCCCGGCGTCGAGCCGCAGCAATTCGCCGATCTGCTCCAGCGTGAAGCCCGCTCCCTGCGCCGACCGGATAAACGCCAGCCGTCGCGCATCCGCTTCACCATAGCGGCGAATCCCCGCCCCCCGCTCCGGCGTGTCGAGCAGGCCGCGCCGCTGATAATAGCGCACCGTCTCCACCCCGACGCCGCCCGCTTTGGCGAGTGCGGAAATCGTCATGCTCATCCCTTGACTCCGGACCATGGTACGGACCCTATATGGGCGACATCCGATCAACCGGCAAGGATGCACTGATGACCAGCCCCGCTCCAAAAAGCGCCAGCCTCTACCGCATGGTGATGCCCGGCCACACCTGCCCGTTCGGCGTCAAGGCGCGCTGGTTGCTGAAACGCCATGGCTATGCGGTGGACGATCATTGGCTCAAGACCCGCGCCGAAACCGACGCCTTCAAGGCGCAGCATGACGTCAAGACCACGCCGCAAATCTTCATCGACGGGCAGCGGATCGGCGGCCATGACGATCTGCGCCGCTTTCTGGGGCTGAAGGTCAAGGATCCCAAGGCGACCAGCTATATCCCGGTGCTCGCCGTCTTTCTTGTCGCGGCGCTGCTGGCGCTGGGCGTCAACTGGCTGACCTTCCTGCCGCTTGTTTCCTTCATTACGCTGGAGCGGTTCGTGGCGATTGCGATGATGCTGCTCGCCATGCTGAAATTGCAGGATGTGGATCGGTTCGCGACCATGTTCCTGAACTACGACCTGCTCGCCCGCCGCCTGCCGCCCTATGGCCTCGCTTATCCCTTCCTTGAACTGGGCGCCGGGCTGCTGATGCTGACGCGGGCGCTCGACTGGCTGTCCATTCCCGTCGCGCTCTTCATCGGCGGCATCGGCGCGGTGTCGGTATTCAAGGCGGTCTATATCGAAAAGCGCGAACTCAAATGCGCCTGCGTAGGCGGCAATAGCAATGTGCCGCTGGGTTTCGTGTCGCTGACCGAGAATGTGATGATGGTGGCGATGGCCCTGTGGATGCTGGCAGGCATCCACTGAGCAAAAGCGCGGATGCTGGCGGGGGTTCACTGATCGTACCCGATATTCAAACGTCATGCTGAGCTTGTTTCAGCATCCATTTCTCCCCAAAGACGAACGGCGCATGACGGCGCGATGGATCCTGAAACAAGTTCAGGATGACGGTGCATATGTTCGCGAGGTCGCGCCGGACCTGCACGCCGATGGGGATAGCCACTTCGCTCGAAACGAACGGACGTTGGTCAGTCCCCATCCCGCCCATAGACATCGGGCAAGAACTGCACCCCGGTCGCGGTCGGCACTGCGGTCAGATAGGTCAGGTATACTGGCACCGGCTGGGGCAGCGGCACATGCTGCTCCGGCGCGTCACTACCAGCCGTGGGCGTCTTGCCGAAGAACCAGCGCCCCAGCCGCTGCGCATCCTCCAGCCGGACGCAGCCATTGCTGTAATGCCGGTCATCCTTGGCGAACAGCCCGCGATCCGGCGTGTCGTGCAGATAGATGCCCAGGTCGTTGGGGAACATGAACTTGATCCGCCCCATGGCGTTGCTGCCGCCCGGCAGTTGTCGCACCCGCGCCTCGCTGCGCCCGGCCGCCACCGCCTGCCAGTCAATCGCGCTCTGCGCCAGCGGTGCGGCATTGGCGCTCCAGTCGGTCAGCGCCTCATAGCGCATGCCCTTGAGCGACCCGCCCGCCAATATCTTGGGCGCGACCTTGCGCTCGACCAGGTCGGTCGGGATATTCCAATAGGGGTTCAGCGTCGCATAGCGGATCATCCCCGCCATCAACGGCGTCGGCGATTCTTTGGCACCGGCGACGACCTTCATCGTCCCGTCCATCGCGCCCTTGCTGTAATAATAAAGTCGGGCCGATGCCGCATCCACCACCACATGCCGCGTCCATGCTCCGGGCAGCAACCGTGCCCGCTCCAGATTGAGCGCCAGCAGCCGATCATAGCGTTCCGGCCCTTCGTTCAGCGCGCCGATCGTCATCGCGCCGGCCACGCCATCGGGCTTCAGCCCATGATCGGTCTGGAACGCCTTGACCTTCGCCACCAGCGCCTTGTCATAGGCGACGCCGTCGCTCAGCCCCATGCGATGCCGCAGCAGCGCAATCTCCGGCACCTTGCCGCCGGGGCGCAGCTTGACGTCCTGCGGAATCTGCACGGCAGGAAGCCCGCCCCATTTCTCCATATAGCCCGCCCGCGCCGCGCGCAGCCGCATATAGAGCGGACTCATCCAGCCAGCGGTCTGAATATAGTCGGTCAGCGACGGCGCGAGTGAAGCAGCGCGCACGATATCGGCCGGGCCGGGCGGCTTGCTATCCAGTTCCGCGTCCAGATAGCGAATCTTCACGCCACGGGCCGGGCGGCGCATGTCGGCGACCAGATCGGCAAAGGCGCGCGACAGGGCCAGATCGGCGCGGGCCAGCGCCTTGGCCGTACCCTCGCGATCCGCCGCGTCGATCAGCTTTTCCAGATCGCGCCCGCCATAATCGCGCGGGTTCAATCCATCGGCATCGCTCTGCGCGATCAGCGCCATCAGCGCATCGGCCTGCGGCCCGATCCGATCCTTTTCGACCCACAGCGGCCAATAGCCGCGCGGGGCGTAAAAGTCCTTATATTTGCCGCTAACCCCGGCGCGAATTTCCGCGGCCACGCTCGACTTCGCGGCATCGGCGGCGGCAGTCTTACCCTGCGCCAGCACAACGGGCGACGGCCCGACCGCTGCAACCAGCAGGCCGGCGATGAGAACAGGGACAAGCGAAGGGGCGCGGCAGACAAGCCGCGCCCGAAAAGCTGCGTGGATCAGCCGCGTTCTCCCGAGATCGGA
>JAGVJS010000023.1 GCA_020051025.1 Sphingobium sp.
CAGGGCAGGCGGATACCTATACGTTAGAAGCCAGACAGTGTCGGAGTAGGTGCTACAAAAGCTCTTGTCCCCAACTACAAAAGCTTCTGGGCCGCTTCATGCGATGAATGGACGAGCGCCCCGGGTTGGCGCCGCGCGGCTTGCGACTTTCCGATAAGATCAACCCCGCGTAACAAAATGTCCGAATCTGCGGGAAATGTGCGAAGTTAAGCCATGATGATCCTATTGCCGCTTTTGCGCGGATGCGGACTTGGTTTTGTCACTGCCCGACACTAAGTTGGTGCAAATGACGAAAAAAGAAATCGAAGAACGCAAATTCCGCCCGGCCCGCGAAGAGGCCCATGACGCCAAGAAGCAGCTTGGCACCCCCCAGACGCAAAGCGCCGCCTATAAGCTCGCCTTCCAGGATACCGACTTCCTGCTGCGAGAGGATCTGCGCCCGGTGCGGTTTCAGCTGGAATTGCTGAAACCCCAATTGCTGATGGACGAGGCAAAGATCGAATCGACCTTCGTCTTTTACGGCTCCGCCCGCATCCCCGAACCGGATCAGGTGCAGGCGCGCATCGACGCCGCCACTACCCCCGAACAAAAGCGCATCGCCGAAAATCTGGGCAAGAAGGCGGTCTATTATGAAGAAGCGCGCAAGCTGGCGCGGATTTCCGCCCAATATCCGGTAAATGCCGCTGGATGCCGTCACTTCGTGGTCTGCTCAGGCGGTGGTCCCTCGATCATGGAAGCCGCCAATCGCGGCGCGCAGGATGTGGGCCAGACCACCATCGGCATGAACATCGTCCTGCCGCATGAGCAGGCGCCCAACCCCTATGTCACACCGGAGCTGAGTTTCCAGTTCCACTATTTCGCGCTGCGCAAGATGCACTTCCTGCTGCGCGCCCGCGCGCTGGCGGTGTTCCCCGGCGGCTTCGGCACGTTCGACGAGATGTTCGAACTGCTGACCCTGATCCAGACCGGCAAGATGAAACCGATCCCGATCCTGCTGTTCGGCAAGGATTTCTGGACCCGCGTGGTCGATTTCGAGGCGCTGGCGGACGAAGGCGTGATTTCGCACAGCGACCTCAACCTGCTGACCTGGGTTGAGACGGCGCAGGATGCGTGGGACGCGGTGCAGGCCTTCTATCAGGACAGCGAAGCGCCGGGCTGCTGATCCGGCAAGTCGCCCCGAAACAGGGACGGGTGGTGCGCCATGGCTTTGGCGTTGTCATCCGTCCATGCCATGCCCGTCCAGATCTCAGGACAATCAGGGGGCGGCATGAAGAGCGGCAAGCGATATGCGATGATGGTTCTGGCGCTGGGGCTGATCGCCGCGACTCCCGGCTCCGCCGACCTTAGCCAGCTGACCATGTGGCGGGACTTGAAGCCCGGCCTGTGGAGCCATGTCTTTACGACCACGCCGAAAAACCCGGCCGTCCCCAATCGGCAGGAACGGGGCTGCGTATCGCTGGCCCAGCTGCGCACCATGCAGCGCGAACTGATCAGGGGACCGGGCAGCGACCAGATTTGCCCGGTGTCGATCCAGCTGGACACCCCCTCCACCGCGCGCTTCACGCTCCACTGCCCGCCGATCACCATTGCGCAACTGGGCATAAAGACGCCCGGCGCCGACCTGTCCGGCCGGATCGAGCGCACCCGTGGCGAGGATCATTGGGTCGTGTCGATTGCCATGCCCGCCGTGCCGGGCAGCGCGCCGGCATCCGTATGGCGGCACGAATATCGGCGTCTGGGCGACTGTCCGGGCTGAACCGCCCTATCCGCGCTTGCCCTCGCCATCTTCGGCGACTAGGGCGCGGCCATGCGCGCGGACATTGCCCATGTCGATACCTGGATCTTCGATCTGGACAATACGCTCTACCCGGCGAAGGCGGACCTGTTCGCGCTGATCGACGTGAAGATGGGCGAGTTTATTCAGGGCCTGCTGGGCTGTGACCCGGTGATCGCCCGCCAGACGCAGAAACGCTATTTTCTGGAGCATGGCACGACCTTGTCGGGCCTGATGCACCATCATGGCATCGAACCGCATGCCTTCCTCGACTATGTCCATGATATCTCGATGGACCGGCTGGAGGTCGACCACGACCTTAACGCCGCCATCGCCGCCCTGCCCGGCCGCCGCCTGATCTTCACCAATGGCGATGCCGCCTATGCTGGCCGCGTGCTCGACCGGCTGGGCCTGACCGGCGCGTTCGAGCTGATCCACGACATCCACGCCTGCCAATATATTCCCAAGCCCGATCCATCGGGTTATGCCGATCTGTGCCGGGTGCATGGCGTCGATCCGACCCGCGCCGCCTTTTTCGAGGATATGGCCCGCAACCTTCGCCCCGCCAAGGCGATCGGCATGACCACCATCTGGGTCAATAACGGGTCCGAAGCTGGCGACCACGGCCATCATCCCGATTTCATCGATTTCGAAACCGACCATCTGACGCCATTTCTGGCCGACATTCTGGGGACAAGACCATGAGCCAAGACCTGATCGCCACCATTGACGCCGCGTGGGAAGACCGCGCCAACGTCAACCTCCAGACCCAGGGCGATGTGCGTCAGGCAGTCGACAAGGCGCTGGCGCTGCTGGACAGCGGCGAACTGCGTGTGGCGCAGCCGACCGCAGATGGCTGGCAGGTTAACCAGTGGGCAAAGAAGGCCGTGCTGCTCAGCTTCCGCCTGAACGACAACACGCTCATCGAAAACGGTCCGGGCGCAGGCCACTGGTGGGACAAGGTGCCG
>JAGVJS010000290.1 GCA_020051025.1 Sphingobium sp.
CCGATTGCGCACAGTGCCATCAACCGCCGCCCAGTCATGCCGCGGGACACTTCCTGGGCACGGCGCAGCGGGTCGCCCTCCGGCGACCGGCGCGGATCGAACAGTGCTACCTCTGCCATCAGACCAACAGCTTCTCCAGCTTCCGCTCGTCGACACCGAAATGACTCCTCCGGGAGCCGCGCGCCCGGATTTCCGGGACGCTTGAAATCGGACTTCGAACGTCACGTTGCTTCATCTGCGTGTGACATGGAGGCCGGATTGGTCCAGAGTTGCCAAAAGACATCTTCGGACCATGCAGGCCATGCGGAAGAAACAGACTGGGCAAGGCGCGATGGGTTCTCGCTCCCGGAGGGACAAGGACGAGCCGGCACGTTGTCGGAGCAGGCCGCGCTCCGCGGCGCTGCCAATGCACCAGTCCGCCGCGGCGATTCCAGGTGGCTGGAGCAAGAGCATAGGTCGCCGGGCGTCGCTCGCCGCGCTTTCGGCCCTGGTGCTCGCAGCGACACCGGGCCGTGCCATGGCCTTGCATGAAACGGTCCAGCAGGCGGATGGCCTCGCGATCTACTTCATGGTGATCCCGGCCGCCTTCGCTCGTTCGCATCCGCCTGACCATACCGGCCGCGACATGCCCGGCACTGCGCCCAAGGATCAATATAGTCATCATATCATAGTCGCCCTGTTCGATTCGACCACAGGCATGCGGATCACGGATGCCAGAGTGGTGGCGGTCATCCAGGGCGGGCGCCAATCGTCGGCGACCCGGATAGAGCTCGAGCCGATGACGATCTCAGGCGCCCAAGCCTACGGTGGCTTCGCCAATCTGCCCCCGCGCGACCGCTATCGCTTCGAGATCGAAGTGGTTCGACCCGCCGATGGTACCATGGTGCGAGCAGTCTTCTCGCATCAGCATCTGCAGCCGCAGCCGTGAAGACAAGGAAGTGAAGGAGAAGGCGATGAAATTGGTGGAGGCCGTTTCATTTTGTTCCTTGCTCAGAAGCTCCCTTCTGCTTCTCCTGGCGGCATGCGCTGACCAACGTGCTGTCACGGCGACCCCGACGTCGGCCTCCGCTGCACTGGCGGTCGATCTTGGGGGTTCCTCGCGCATCCCGCACATTGCTGGCGTCGCCGGCGAGGGTGAGGGCTATGGAACAGTCCAGCCGCCTTCGACGGGCAATGCATCGACGGCCGGGACGGGTCATGACGCCGGCAAGATGGCCCACACGTCGATGCCCGGCACGGATCACAGCGCGACGGGTCATGGTTCGACCCCATCCGCAAGCCAGACAGCCAGCGGCAATTCGCCCGGCGCCGACGCGCAGGCAGCACGGGCAGGCCCTGTGCAAGGTTCCGGCATGGTCAATTCGGTCGATCCCTCCAGCCGCAAGATCAGCCTCAGCCACAATGCCATCCCGGCGATCGGCTGGCCGGCAATGACGATGGATTTTGCTGTCGCTCCTTCGGTCGACTTGCGCCAGGTCAAGGTCGGCGCACATGTGAACTTCATGATGTATCGCGGTGGTGACGATATGTACGTCATCCAATCGATCACGCCAGCCGCGGGGAGCCACTGATGGTTGCCAAACGTCCGACGCCGGCGCTTGCCCGTCGGCGGTTCGTTCAAGGAGTTGCTGCCGCCGGTGCTTTTGCCGCCCTGCAGCCTGGCCGTAGAGCCCTAGCCGCAGGGCCGCAACAGGTCTTGAGCGGCACCGAGGTTCGGCTCGAGATCGGTCCAATGCCGATCAACATTACCGGGCGGACCATGACCGCGACGGCCATCAACGGCCAGGTCCCCGGTCCGATCCTGCGCTTCCGCGAAGGTGACACGGTGACGGTGTCGGTCACCAATCGGCTTTCCTTTACAACTTCCATCCATTGGCACGGCCTTCGGGTTCCTTCACCGATGGACGGTGTGCCAGGCTTCAGCTTTAACGGCGTCGCGCCGGGCGAGACCTTCGTCTACCGGTTTCCGCTCCGGCAAAGCGGCACTTACTGGTACCACGCCCATGGCGCGGAAGAACAGACGGGTGTCTACGGCTCGCTCGTCATCGAACCCAAGGGCGGTTTCGCGCAGCCCTTCGACCGCGACTATGTGGTGGTGCTGTCGGACTGGAGCGACGAGAGCCCGCTGACCATCATCAGCAACCTCAAGTTCCAGAGCGACTACTACAACTACCAGCGTCGAACTTTGAGCACCTTCATAGAGGACTCGAAGCGCGGCGGGCTTGGCGCGACGATCCAGGACCGTCTGATGTGGGGCAACATGCGCATGAGCCCCACCGATATTCTCGATGTCTCGGGGGCCACTTACACGTACCTCATGAACGGTCAGCCGCCCGCCGCGAACTGGACCGCCTTGTTTCGTCCAGGGGAGCGGGTGCGGCTGCGCTTCATCGATGCCGGCACGATGAGCATCTTCGACGTGCGCATACCGGGCCTGCCCATGACCGTGGTGCAGACGGACGGCAACGACGTCATGCCGGTGACGGTCGATGAATTCCGTATCAGCCCCGGCGAGACGTACGACGTGATCGTGCAGCCTACGGAGGCGCGGGCGTTCACGATTTTCGCGCAGGCCCAAGACCGAACGGGGTTTGCCCGCGGCACTCTGGCACCCCGCGCCGGCATGAGCGCCGCCGTTCCTCCAATGGATCCGCGATGGATACGGACCATGGTCGATATGGGGATGGAGCATGGCGGCGGGAAAAGTGACATGCCATCGCGCAACAGCATGCCGGGCATGCAGCATGGTCCCGCGCCTGGGATGAATCATGCTCCAGCAAGCGCTGCGCGGCAGAACCATGGCGCGATGCCGGGGATGAGCGGCGCAGCCCCAAGCAATGGGCCGATGGCCGGCATGGATCAGGATGCAGCTGCTGCCGGGCTTGCAGGTCGTGTCGGCGTGGACAATGTGGCGATGGCACCAAAGGAGCGTCTCTCCGAAGCGGGCGGCGGGCTCGATGGCAACGGCCGCCGCGTGCTGCGGCTGACTGATCTGCGGTCGGCCAAGCGCGGCAACGACCCGCGGTCGCCG
>JAGVJS010000268.1 GCA_020051025.1 Sphingobium sp.
CGTTTCCTGACCGTGCCGGGCGGGCGGGCCTTTATCGGCCGGGTGCCGGGCGTCGCGACCGTCGATCTGGATGACGAGCGCCTCGCCGACCTGGTCAACTGGACGCTGCACAGTTTCGACGCGGAGCATCTGCCACGCGATTTCAAGCCCTATTCGGCGGCGGAAATCGCGGCCCTGCGGCGCAATCCCATCCGGCTGGACCGTGTCGCCACCAGAGCGCGGCTGGTGGAGGGATTTTCTTCGGCAGAGGCAAAACAAACACAATAAAATAGGAGGGAAGAGATATGGGGAAAATCTCCACGAAAATGCTGGCGCTGGTCCAGCCGGCCGCCGCACAGGAAGCCTCAGCGAGCGACATCGTCGTTACCGCCGCCAAACGATCCGAAAATGTGCAATCGGTTCCCATTTCCGTCTCCGCCATCGGCGGCGACACGCTGGCCAAGTCGCGGGTCAGTAGCGTCGACAGTCTGGTGACGAAGGTGGCCAATCTTCAGCTCACCTCGATCGTGGGCGACAATACGCCGATCTTCGCCCTGCGCGGCGTCTCGATGTCAGACTATAGCCTCAACCAGTCCAGCCCGGTCGCCACCTATTATGACGAAGTCTATAAGGGCAATTTCGCCTTTCTCGGCGTCGCCATGTATGATCTGGAACGGGTGGAGGTGCTGCGCGGGCCGCAGGGTACGCTCTATGGCAAGAACACCACCGGCGGCGCGGTCAACATCATCAGCCGCGAAGCCAAGCTGGGCGAAACCAGCGGCTATCTGAATCTCGGCTATGGCAATTATAACCGCTATGAGGCGAACGGCGCGGTCAATGTCCCGCTGGGCGAGAAGGCGGCGCTGCGCGTCGCGGGCACTTTCGCGCGCGCGGATGGCTGGTTCAAAAATGTCGAGCCGGGCATGCCGGATCTGGCCAGCACCCGCGAATATGCCTTCCGCGCCACGCTGAAGGCGCAGCCGGTCGACGGCCTGACCTTCGTGCTGCGCGCCTCCACCAGTTTCCAGAACCCGCAAAATTACGGCATCTATGCCCAGCCGGAGGCGGACCATCGCGCCGGTCTGTCGCGCTGGGAAATCGCGTCAGACGTCGCCACCCGCCGCCGCGCCCGCACCACGTCGGTGGCGCTGACCACCAATATCGACCTGTCCGACGCGATCGCGCTGACCAGCATCACCTCCTATGACAAGGGCACACTTTTCTTCCGCGAGGATACGGACGGCACGGCGACGAAGCTGCTGGAAATCCCCTATTATGACAAGGCGAGCCAGTTCGCGCAGGATCTGCGTCTGACCAGCGACACCGGTGGCCCGTTCGACTTCATCCTCGGCGCCTATTTCAACCGGGAGAAGGTGTTCAACCGTACCGCCTTCGAAATCGCGACCGACGTGGATGTGAACGAGGATGGCACGATCGACGCGCAGGATTGCGCCGACGGCCTGCCGCTCGCCTGCAAGGTCCAGAACCAGTTCAGTCAGGTGAAGAAGAGCGTCGCCATCTATTCCGACCTCAAATATAAGCTGGGCGAGGCGGTGACGCTGCGCGGCGGCCTGCGCTACACCCATGACACCGGCCGCCAGACCGGCTTCATCTCGCAGGCGCTGGGGGTGGACGACAGCGTCGTCGCGACCCTGATCCCGCTATCCAACCTGCGCTTCAGCAAGGATAATTTCTCCGGCAAGATCGGCCTCGACTATAAACTGGCCGGCGGCAATCTCCTCTATGCCAGCGTCAGCCGCGGCTATCGCGCGCCCAGCTTCAATGCGCAGGCTTTCTTCGACCCGTCCGAACTGTCGGTGGCGAAGGCGGAACAGGTGACATCCTATGAACTTGGCGCAAAGACGCAGTTCTGGGACCGCCGCATCACGCTGAACGTCGCGGGCTTCTACTATGACTATAAGAACCAGCAATTCATCAACGTCGATCCCGCCAGCGCCGCCCAGACGCTGCTCAACATTCCCAAGTCGCGCATCTATGGCGGCGAAGCGGAACTGACCATCCGCGCCGCCGATATGCTGACTGTCCGTGCCGGCATGGGCGTGCTGTCGGCGAAGATAAGGCAGGGCACCGTCAGCGGCGTCGACGTATCCGACAATCGCCTGTCCAACGCGCCCAGCCTGACGCTCAACGGCGGCATCGACTGGACGGTGGCGCAGGGCAGCTTCGGCAGCCTCTCCTTCCACCCCGAAGTCGCCTATCAGTCGAGCCAATATTTCGAGGTGCTGAACATCCCTCGCCTGAAACAGAAGGGCTATGCGCTGCTGAGCGGCCATATCGACTGGGAAAGCGCGGACGATCGGTTCAACGTCTCGCTCTGGGCGAAGAATCTGACGAAGCAATTCTACTTCACCTCGCGGGTCGATCTGCTCGCGGGCTTCGGTTTCGACTATAATCATATCGGCAATCCGCGCACCTATGGCGTGAGCGTCGGCGCGAAATTTTAAGGAGAGGATGATGGCGGATTATAAGTTGCTGATCGGCGGCGAACTGGTCGATGGCGACCTCCAGATGGAGGTGATCAACCCGGCGACCGGTGCGCCCTTCGTCACCGTGGCCCGCGCCTCGCCAACCCAGGCGGATCAGGCGATC
>JAGVJS010000214.1 GCA_020051025.1 Sphingobium sp.
CTGGAGGAACTGGCGGACGAGATCGGGGCGATGCGCGATACGCTGGGGCTGGAGCCATTCGCGCTGCATCCGCAGTTCATGGCAGCCCGGGGGCCGGCAGCCGCCGATGCGGTCGGCGAGCCCAAGCAGGCCAAGGCCTGGCTTGAGCAACTGGGCGCAGACGCCTGAAACCATCATTATCCGGCCCTTCCGGGGGTCGACAGGCATGGCGCGTCTGGCCTATGGCGCGCCATTCTCTTTTTCCGATTTCAGCCAAGGTCCGCACCCAAGTGAAGCACGCCCTTAACGTCACCCGCGAACAGGATTTCGCCGCCTGGTATCAGGCCGTCATCACCGAAGCTGACATGGCCGAGGAAAGCGGCGTGCGCGGTTGCATGGTCATCCGCCCATGGGGCTATGGCATCTGGGAACGGATCCAGAAGCTGCTGGACGACCAGATCAAGGCGACCGGCCACGAAAATTGCTATTTCCCGCTGTTCATACCGCTATCCTATTTCGAGAAGGAAGCTGAGCATGTCGACGGCTTCGCCAAGGAAATGGCGGTCGTCACCCATCATCGCCTGATCCAGAAGGACGGCAAGATGGTGCCCGATCCCGAGGCGAAGCTGGAAGAGCCGCTGGTCGTGCGCCCGACGTCGGAGACGGTGATCGGCGCGGCGTTCAGCCGGTGGGTGCAGAGCTGGCGCGACCTGCCGGTGCTGATCAACCAGTGGGCGAACGTCGTCCGCTGGGAAATGCGCACCCGCATGTTCCTGCGCACCGCCGAGTTCCTATGGCAGGAAGGCCATACCGCGCACGCCACCGTCGACGAGGCGATGGAAGAGACGCTCAAGATGCTGGAAGTCTATCGCAGCTTCGCCGAGGATTGCGTCGGCCTGCCGGTGGTAGCGGGCGAAAAGCCGGAGAATGAACGTTTCCCCGGCGCCGTCGCAACCTACTCGATCGAGGCGATGATGCAGGACGGCAAGGCGTTGCAGGCCGGCACCTCGCATTTCCTGGGCACGACCTTCTCTTCGGCGCAGAATATCAAGTTCCAGAATGCCGAAGGGCAGCAGGAACTGGCGCAGACCACCAGCTGGGGCGTGTCAACTCGGATGATCGGCGGCCTCATCATGGTGCATGGCGACGATGATGGCCTACGCGTGCCACCGCGCGTCGCCCCCTATCAGATCGTCGTCGTGCCGATGCTGCGCGACAATGACGAAGATGCCGCGATCGTCAATTATTGCACCGATCTGGTGAGCCAGTTGAATAGCCTTGACGCGTTCCGTGAGCCGGTGCGCGCGCTGCTCGACAAGCGGGCGGCCAAGGCTGCGAACAAACGCTGGGGCTGGGTAAAGAAAGGCGCGCCGATCGTGATCGAAGTGGGCGGCCGCGATGTGGCCGGCGGCAATGTGTCGGTCATCCGCCGCGACCGCCTGTATCGCGAGGATGGCAAGCTCGACAGCCAGGTCGTCGCCAAGGGCGATTTCGTGGCGCAGGCGACGGCGATGCTGGAGGATATCCAGTCGTCGCTGTTCGCGGACGCCAAGGCACGGCTGGACGGCAATATCGACCGGTCGATCACCGATCTCGATGCGCTGAAGGCCTATTTCAAGGTCGGCAAAAATCCCGGCTGGGCGCTGGTGCAGTGGGCCAAGCCGACTGGTGAGGCGCTGGAGAAGGTGGTGCAGTGGCTGAAGGGCGAGAAGCTGACCCTGCGCAACGTGCCGACCGATGCGGACGCGGCGGATGGTGTGTGCATCTTCACTGGCGAGAAGGCCGTGGAGCGTGTTCTGGTGGGACGCTCTTACTAAAAGCTGTTCCCCGGCGAAGGCCGGGGTCCAGTTGAAACGGCAGAACTGGACCCCGGCCTTCGCCGGGGAACAGTCACTTCAATCACAGCACATATTTGCTGAGGTCCGTGTCGTGCGCGACGGCCGATAGTTGCTTGTCGACATAGGCCTGATCGATCACCAGCGTTTCGCCGCGGCGGTCTTCCGCCTCGAAGCTGACATCCTCCAGCAGCTTTTCCATCACCGTCTGGAGCCGGCGGGCGCCGATATTCTCGATCTCGCTGTTCACGTCCGCCGCGATCTTGGCGACGGCGCGGATGCCTTCGGGTGTCAGGTCGATCGTAACCTCTTCCGTCGCCAGCAGAGCGCGATATTGCGCGACGAGGCTGGCCTTGGTGTCGGAGAGGATGGCGACGAAATCCTCTTCCGTCAGCGCTTTCAGTTCGACGCGGATCGGCAGGCGCCCCTGGAGTTCGGGCAGCAGGTCGCTGGGCTTGGCGACATGGAAGGCGCCCGACGCGATGAACAGGATATGGTCGGTCTTGAGCGGGCCATATTTTGTCGAGACGGTCGTGCCTTCGATCAGCGGCAACAGGTCGCGCTGGACACCTTCCCGGCTGACGGAGCCGCCGCGCACGTCGCTGACCGCGATCTTGTCGATCTCGTCGAGGAAGACGATGCCATTCTGCTCGGCGCTGGTAATGGCGACACGGGCGACATCGTCCTGATCAAGGCGTTTGTCCTGCTCTTCCTCGACCAGCTTGTCCCAGGCGTCCGCGACCCGCATCTTGCGGCGCTTTTTCTGCTGCTGACCGAAAGCCTTGGACATCATGTCGGACAGGTTGATCATGCCAACCTGTCCGCCCATGCCGGGGATTTCCATCGGCATGGAGGGGCTGTCGGCTACCTCTACTTCGACTTCGACCTCGTTCATCTGGTCGTTTTCGATCTTCTGGCGGAAAGACAGGCGCGTGGCCTCGCTCGCTTCCTTGCCGGTCAGTGCGTCGAGCAGGCGGGCCATGGCGGCTTCGGAGGCGGCTTCGCGCACGGCCTCGCGGCGGCGTTCCTTTTCCAGACGCACGGCTTCCTCGACCAGATCGCGGACAATCTGTTCGACGTCGCGACCGACATAGCCGACCTCTGTGAACTTGGTCGCTTCGACCTTCACGAAGGGGGCGTCGGCCAATTTGGCGAGGCGACGGCTGATTTCCGTCTTGCCGCAGCCCGTCGGCCCGATCATCAGGATGTTCTTGGGCGTCACCTCGTCGCGCAGATCGGCGGGCAGGTGCTGGCGCCGCCAGCGGTTACGGAGCGCCACGGCGACAGCGCGCTTGGCGTCATGCTGGCCGATGATATGCGCGTCCAGCGCGGCGACGATGGCTTTGGGGGTCAGATTGTCGTTCATGATCTTTTCTTGAAATCTCAGTTGGCGCTGTCGAGCGTTTCGATCGTCAGCTGGTCATTGGTGTAGACGCAGATGTCGGCGGCCACGCCCATCGCCTTGCGGGCGAGAGTTTCGGCATCCTGTTCATAGTCCACCAGCGCGCGGGCGGCGGCCAGGGCGAAATTGCCGCCCGAACCGATGGCGGCGACACCGCCCAGTGGCTCCAGGACGTCGCCATTGCCGGTGAGGATCAGCGTCACATCCTTATCCGCGACGATCATCATCGCTTCCAGATTGCGCAGATATTTGTCCGTGCGCCAGTCCTTGGCCAGTTCCACCGCGGACCGCATCAATTGGCCGTTATGGCGCTCCAGCTTGGCTTCGAGCCGTTCGAACAGGGTGAAGGCATCGGCGGTTGCACCGGCGAAACCGCCGATCACGCTGCCGTCATGCAGGCGGCGAACCTTGCGGGCGTTGGGCTTCATCACAGTCTGCCCCATGGAAACCTGGCCGTCGCCGGCAACGACAACCTTCCCATTCTTGCGGACGGACATGATGGTGGTGCCATGCCAGACCGGCATGGAAGAGCTGCGTTGGTCGTTCATGGGGCGGCATATGGGACGCTGTGCCGCCCGGTGCAAGTCGCACCGCACACTGCGGCGGAACGTGTCATTTCGGCGACAATATTCTTACAAATCGTTCAGGAACAAAAGTCGATCAATTGACATTGTGCAGTGCACAACCAATGATCGGCAACCTTATTCGAAAGCGAGGACGGATCATGTCTCTCAAAGCCAGGGCTCAGGAAAAGGTCGAGCGGGCGGGTATTTCCAATTATTCGTTCGATCAGGATGTGCTGGTCATGTGCGGCGTGCGCTATACGATCGAGGCTTGCGAATGCGGCCAGCCCGATTGCGACGGCGTCCAGCTGAACAAGAATGCAACCGTCATCGGGCGTGCCATCCAGTGATATAAGGTCAGGGGGCCAATCGCACCCTTGTTACCCCGTCAATGAATGGCGTCTTTGCCCGCACGACCCACCGATTCGATATCCCGGCCGACACCCTGAACCGTATTGCAGGCGGCGAGCGCTGTAAGCAGCAGGCTACCGATCAGCAGGGCGAGGGTTTGACGCATAGAGATTCCACTTTCTAAGATTGAAAGCTGTTTATAGGCACCGATCGGGAAAACGGGAATGCATTTTGCATCAAATTGATAAGAGCATGTTGACAGGCTGTGCCATGGGTGCCAAAGGCCGCCTCCTCCTTACAGGGGGCGCGTAGCTCAGCGGTAGAGCACACCCTTCACACGGGTGGGGTCACAGGTTCAATCCCTGTCGCGCCCACCATCCTTGGCAAGAGGATGGCAGGACAGATTATTTCCCGGCATTGATCTTTTCTGATCCGACGCGCTAAGCCGTCGGCTTCAAGCGGTGCGTTTTCGCGCCGACCGGAAAGGATATTCATGCCTCCCCATCTGAAAGCCGGCACAGCCCTTGG
The DNA here is from genome assembly GCA_020051025.1 of Sphingobium sp. Taxonomy (GTDB): domain Bacteria; phylum Pseudomonadota; class Alphaproteobacteria; order Sphingomonadales; family Sphingomonadaceae; genus Sphingobium. The sequence continues at coordinate 4,659 of JAGVJS010000214.1, forward strand.
CGCGTTGTTGCTAACCTTCGCCGCTCCCGCTGTTGCGCAGGACAAGCTGACGCTGGAGCGCGTCTTCGCCAGCCCCGACCTCGCCGGGCCGCAGCCGCGGGCGTTGAAGCTGTCCCCTGACGGATCGTTGGTGACTTTGCTCAAACCGCGCGCCGACGAGAAGGAGCGGCTCGACCTGTGGGCAATCGACAGCAAGACCGGCGCCGAACGGATGCTGGTCGATTCGAAGAAGACCGGCAGCGGCGCAGACCTCAGCGAAGCGGAGAAGATGCAACGTGAGCGGGATCGGAGTGTCGCGGGCAGCACCGGCATTACCAGCTATGACTGGTCGCCGGATGGAAAGAGCATATTGGTGCCGGTCGATGGCGACCTGTATCTGGCCGCGCTGGACGGGAAGGTACGACGCCTGACCGATACGCCCGACGGCGAATTGAATGGCGTGGTCAGCCCTAAGGGCGGCTTCGTTTCTTTCGTGCGCGGGGGCAATCTGTTCGCCCAGCCAATTGGGGGCAAAGAACGGCAACTGACCCAAGGCGCAAGTGACACGCTGAACTGGGGCGTGGCCGAGTTCGTTGCGCAGGAGGAAATGGACCGGCGCACCGGTTACTGGTGGTCGCCCGATGACGCGCGGATCGCGGTGGCGCGGGTGGATGAAAGCCCGGTTGGCATCGTCACCCGCACAGCGATCGGCGGGGAGGGAACCAAGGTTTATCAGCAGCGCTATCCGGCCGCCGGTACGCCCAATGCCATCGTAGACCTGTTCGTGATGAAGCCGGACGGGTCGGGTCAGGTGCAGGTCGATCTCGGCCCGGACAAGGACATCTACCTTGCCCGTGTTGATTGGTCGAAGGATGGCAAGACACTCTATGTCCAGCGGGAGAGCCGGGATCAGAAAAGACTTGAGCTGCTGGCGGTCGACCCGGCGACGGGCAAGGCAAAAGTTGCGCTGACCGAAACGGCGAAAAGCTGGATCAATCTGTCCAACAATTTCCAGGCCCTGGGCGACGGCAGTTTCCTGTGGTGGTCGGAAAAGACCGGCCACGGCCATCTTTACCGGGTGAGCGGCACTAAATGGACGGCGCTGACCAGCGGTAACTGGGAAGTGCGTGATGTCGTGGGTGTGGATGAGGCCAAGGGCCTGGTCTATTTCACCGGCAATCGTGAAACGCCGCTGGAACAGCAACTTTATGTGACGTCACTGGGCAAGCCGGGCCAGGCACGGGCGCTAACGCAACAAGGCTGGTGGAACGACGCGGTGATGGACGGCGCGGCCAGCAAGGTCGTGGTGACGCGGCAGAATGTGGATCAGCCCAAGCAGGTTTATCTGGCGAACAGTGATGGCAAGCAGTTACAATGGCTGTCGCAGAATGCGCTGACGGGCAACCATCCCTATGCCCCCTATGTCGCCGGGCATGTGAAGACGACATTCGGCACGGTGAAGGCAGCGGACCGATCGACGCTTTACACCAAGATCATGACCCCGCCGCTGGAGGCCGGGAAGCGCTATCCGGTGTTCATGATCCATTATGGCGGTCCCGGCGGGGGGCGGCAGGTCACGAACACATGGAGTGGCGCCCTGAACCAGTATCTGGTGGACCGGGGCTGGATCGTCTTTGCCATCGACAATCGCGGGACGCCCGATCGTGGCAAGGCGTTCGAGGATCAGCTTTATCGCGCCATGGGCACGGTGGAGGTCGACGACCAGTTGAAGGGTGTGGAATGGCTGAAGACGCAGCCCTTCGTCGATCCGCAGCGGATCGCTACCTATGGCTGGTCCTATGGCGGATACATGTCCTTGAAGCTGCTGGAAAAGGCGCCGGGCGTGTTCGCCGCCGCCGTGTCCGGCGCGCCGGTGACGAAATGGGAATTGTACGACACCCATTATACCGAACGCTATCTGGGCAAGCCGCAGGACAAGCCCAGCGCCTATCCGGGGTCCGGCGCGGTGGATGAGGCGGTGAAGATCAGCGATCCGATGCTGCTGATCCACGGCATGTCCGACGACAATGTTGTGTTCGACAACGCCACCGCGCTGATGGCCAAGATGCAAGGCGCGGCCGTGCCGTTCCAGATGATGGCCTATCCGGGCCAGACTCACCGCGTCGGCGGGCCGGGCATCAGCGTCCATCTGTGGACGACGATCGAGAAGTTCCTGGCGGAGCAGGCGGGCGGGCCTGCGCCGGAGGGCGCAAAATCGAAATAAAGTTGCGTTATTGAAGGGCTTTGCAGCAGCAAAGCCCTTCTTTCTGGACAAATGCGGCCACATCGCTATGGCGCGCAGTCCGCAATTATGCGTTGAAGTGGAGACTTTAGTCATGGGTTACAAGGTCGTCGTCGTGGGTGCCACCGGTAATGTGGGCCGCGAAATGCTGACCATTCTCGCCGAACGCGAGTTCCCGATTGACGAGATCGCGGCGGTTGCATCGCCCCGGTCCACCGGCACCGACATTGAGTTCGGTGAAACGGGTAAGATCCTCAAATGCAAAAATATTGAGCATTTCGATTTCACCGGATGGGACATCGCCCTGTTCGCGGCGGGCAGCGGCCCGACGGCCGAATATGCGCCCAAGGCGGCGGCGGCAGGCTGCATCGTGATCGACAACAGCTCGCTCTATCGCATGGACCCCGATGTTCCGCTGATCGTGCCCGAAGTGAACCCGGACGCGATCGATGGCTATACCAAGAAGAACATCATCGCGAACCCGAACTGTTCGACCGCGCAGATGGTGGTGGCGCTGAAGCCGCTGCATGACGCCGCGAAGATCAAGCGCGTGGTCGTGTCGACGTACCAGTCGGTGTCCGGCGCGGGCAAGGCGGGCATGGACGAGCTGTTCGAACAGAGCCGCAACATCTTCGTCGGCGATCCGGCCGAACCCAAGAAGTTCACCAAGCAGATCGCCTTCAACGTGATCCCGCATATCGACGTGTTCCTGGACGATGGTTTGACCAAGGAAGAATGGAAGATGGTCGCGGAAACCAAGAAGATACTGGACCCCAAGGTGAAGGTCACGGCGACCTGCGTGCGGGTGCCGGTGTTCGTGGGCCATTCGGAATCGATCAACATCGAGTTTGAAAACGAGATTTCGGCGCAGGAAGCGCAGGACATCCTGCGTGAAGCGCCGGGCATCATGCTGGTCGATAAGCGTGAAGATGGCGGCTACATCACACCCATCGAATGCGTGGGCGATTTCGCGACCTTCATCAGCCGCGTCCGCGAGGATTCGACCATCGAGAACGGCCTCAATCTGTGGTGCGTCAGCGACAATCTGCGCAAGGGCGCGGCGCTGAACGCGGTGCAGATCGCCGAACTGCTCGGCCGTCGCCATCTCAAAAAGGGCTAAGCCCCCTATGATCTCCGGCGCTGTGGCGATGTGGACGACTGTTCCACAGGCGCAGCGCCGGATGATCCTTTCACTGCTGGCCGCCATCGGCCTTGCCAATGTGGCGCAGCCCTTTCCCGATCTCGCGCCGCTCCAGCATGGGCCGACGCTGGCGCTAATCCTGATAGCGCCGTGGGCGCTGCGGCGATGGCCGCTTTCCACATCCGCAGTCGGCTGTGTCTGGCTTTTCCTGCTGCTCCACACATTGGGCGCGCGCTGGATTTACAGCTATGTGCCCTATGATGACTGGGCGCGGGCGGTGATCGGCCATGATATTTCCAGCCTCTTCGGCACGACGCGCAACGGCTATGATCGGCTGGTGCATTTCGCCTTTGGCGCGCTGCTGACGTTGCCGATGGCGGAGATTGCGCGGCGGTCCATATCGTGGCGATGGAGCCTGACTTTCGCCTTTGCCGCTATCGGCCTTGGCAGCGCGCTCTATGAAATCTTCGAATGGCTGCTGACGGTGGTCGCGGCAGGCGAGACGGCGGATTATTATAATGGGCAGCAGGGCGACGTTTGGGACGCGCAGAAGGACATGGCCGCAGCGCAGGTCGGCGCGACCATTGCCCTCATCGCGCTCTTGCGCCGTCGCGGCTGACGCCATATCGGCGGGGCAATCGCCCAGCCCGATAAGGAAATGCCCCGATGACCGACCTCAATATTGAACGCCGTGACATTGAGGGGCGGGACGGGCTGCCGATCGCGGTGCACGTCGTTGGCGAAGGGCGCGACCTTGTGCTGATCCACGGCTATTTCTCCAACGCCTTCACCAACTGGATACGCTATGGCCATGCGGCCAGGCTGGTGGAGGCGGGGTTCCGCCTGATCCTGCCGGACCTGCGCGGGCATGGCGAAAGCGGCAAGCCACATGACGCCGCCGCCTATCCGCCGGACGCGCTGACCGACGACAATCTGGCGCTGGTCGAGCAGATGGGCCTGACCGACTATGATCTGGGCGGTTATTCGCTGGGCGCGCGAACGACGGTGCGGATGCTGGCGCGTGGCGCTACGCCCCGGCGCGTCATATTGGCGGGCATGGGGCTGCGTGGCCTCACCAAGACGCTGGACAAGGGTGGCTATTACAAGCGGGTGCTGACCAACCTCGGCACGTTCGAGCGGGGGACGTCGGAATGGATGACCGAGGCTTTCTTGAAAACCACCAAGGGCGATCCGGTCGCCATGCTGCACATTTTGAACACCTTCGTCGATACCGATGAGGCGACGATTGCCGGGTTTCAGCAGCCGGCCGAGGTGATTTGCGGGGCGGACGATCAGGATAACGGCATTGCGCAGGAACTGGTCGATGCGCTGCCCAATGGCCGCTATGTCGAGATACCGGGCAATCATATGAATGCCGTCACCCGCAAGGAATTGGGGCAGGCGATGGTCGATTTCCTGACCGCTTGACTGTATCGCGGGGGCAAGTCACCTATGGTTGCATAAGCCAATAGGGGACTCCCATGAAAATCGCTATTTCGCTGGCCGCACTGGCCGCCGCCATCACTGTTTCGCCGGTCATGGCGCAGCAGGCGCCTGCCGCTGCGCCGACTGCGGCAGAGGCCGATGCCTTTCTGACCAAGGCGGAAAAAACGTTGTTCGACCAGTCGATCGTCAGCGGCCGGGCGGCGTGGATCAATTCCACCTTTATCACCAACGATACCGACGCGATGGCATCTTATTTCGGGGCTATCGACACGAAGCAGCGGGTCGATTTCGCGCTGGAAGCGGCGAAATATGCGACGGCGCCGGGTCTGAGCGAAGAAACCAGGCGACGGCTGACGCTGTTGCGCACGGCCCTTACCCTGCCTGCCCCGACCACGTCGGGCGCGGCCGAGGAGTTAAATGACATCGCCACCCGGCTCCAGTCCGCCTATGGCAAGGGCAAGGGAACGCTCAAAGGCCAGCCGATCAACGGCAGCGACATCGAAGAGCAGATGGGCGAGAACCGCAACCCCGAAGAGCTGAAGGAAATGTGGGTCAGCTGGCACGACAATGTCGGCGCGCCGATGCGGGCCGACTATGCCAGGCTGGTCGAGATCGCCAATGCAGGGGCCAAGGAACTGGGCTTTGCCGACACCGGTGCGATGTGGCGGTCCAAATATGACATGCCGGCCGACGATTTCGCCAAGCTGACCGACAAGATCTGGGCAGAGGTGAAGCCGCTTTATGACGACCTCCATTGCTACACCCGCACCAAGCTCAATGAAAAATATGGCGATGCCGTGCAGGCGAAGACAGGGCCGATCCGTGCCGACCTGCTGGGCAATATGTGGGCGCAGGAATGGGGCAATATCTATGGCGTCGTAGCGCCGCCGGGGGCGGGCGATCTGGGCTTCGACACCACCGACCTGCTCAAGGCCAAGGGCTATGATCCGGTGAAGATGGTCAAGGCGGGCGAGGGTTTTTACAGCTCGCTGGGTTTCGAAGCCTTGCCCCAGACATTCTGGGACCGGTCGCAAATCACCAAGCCGCGTGACCGCGAAGTGATCTGCCATGCGTCGGCCTGGGATCTGGACAATAAGAACGACATCCGCATCAAGATGTGCACCAAGGTGAATGGCGACGATTTCGTCACCATCCATCATGAATTGGGCCATAATTATTACCAGCGCGCCTATCAGATCCAGAAGCCGCTCTATCTGGACGGCGCCAATGACGGGTTCCATGAAGCGATCGGCGATTTCGTCGCCCTGTCGATCACGCCTGACTATCTGGTGAAGATCGGCCTGCTGGACCCGGCAAAGGTGCCAGGCGCGGACAAGGATCTGGGCCTGCTGCTGCGGCAGGCGATGGACAAGGTGGCGTTCCTGCCGTTCGGCCTGCTGATTGACAAATGGCGCTGGGGCGTGTTCGACGGATCAATCGCGGAAAATCAGTATGAGAAGAGCTGGACCGACCTGCGCCGCCAATATCAGGGCATCGTCCCGCCCGTGTCCCGAGACGAGACGAAGTTCGACGCCGGCGGCAAGTTCCATATCCCCGGCAATACGCCCTATACGCGCTACTTCCTTGCCCGCGTACTCCAGTTCCAATTCTATGAGGCGGCGTGCAAGCAAGCCGGTTGGAAAGGGCCGCTTCATCGCTGCTCCTTCTATGGAAACAAGGCAGTAGGCGCAAAACTTGATGCAATGTTGCAAATGGGTGCATCAAAGCCCTGGCCGGACGCGCTACAGGCTTTCACAGGTAGCCGCGAAATGTCGGGTAAGGCGCTGGTCAATTATTTCGCACCATTGCAGAAGTGGTTGGTTCAACAGAATAAAGGCAAGTCTTGCGGCTGGTAAGTCGGAGTAAAGATTGATAAGCGGCTGGCGCATGAACGCGCCAGCCATTCTTCTTTCGTTGCTCTTTGGCACCGCAACCGTGATGACGGTCGCGCTGGCTGTCGCATGGTTTCACTTCGGCCGGCAGAAATATGTCCTGACCTGGACCGGTTCCTATGCCGTCGGCATGTTGCAATGGATGGCCAATGCCGGTGGCTTCTTCCTGAAAAGCCCGGCATGGTTCATCATTACCGGCATTGGCTTGATCATCAGTGGATCCTTGCTGGCAATTGGTGTGCGTCAGCGTTCGGGCAAGCCCTTGCGCCTGGCCGGCTTCGCTGTCCCGGCCGCTTTCGCAACGCTGGGCATGGCGCTGGCGATCGGCCCGGTCGGTAGTCAGATTATGCAGGGGCTTATCATACCGGTCTATGTCGGCCTACTGCTGGCCGTCAGCGCTGGTTCGCTATGGCCCAAGGACCGGCGCTTCACACCGCCCGAACTGGCGTTCTTGGTCGCCCTGCTGATTTTCGTTATTATCCAGTTCGCCTTGGCGGGCGCAGCGATGATGATCCAGGGACCGGAAACCGGGAAGGATGTCTACCGGCTGATTTTCAGCATCTTCATGCCAACCGTCTATGTCGCCACGGCCGTGACCGCGGTGCTGGTGGTGGCCGGCGATCTGGCAGAGCAGTTGCGCACACAGATGCGTCATGATCCGTTGACGCAGGTGCTGAACCGTCGTGGTCTGGATGAAGCAGCGGCGCAGGCGATCGCCCAGGCCCGCCGGCATCAGCGTCCGCTGGCGCTGGTGGTTTGCGATCTGGACGGGTTTAAGGCGCTGAATGACGGCCATGGCCATATTGCCGGCGATCAGGCGCTTCGCGGCTTCGCACGGCTACTGGTCAGTGCGGTGCGGCGCGGCGACGTGGTGGGTCGCATGGGCGGCGACGAATTTGGCCTGCTACTGATGGACAGCGCCGCCGTAGCAGCGGCGGAGGTGATGGAGCGATTGCGCGCCGAAGTGGCGCATCTGGCACTGCCGGGTGTCCCAGTAACGGGATTGCGCGCCAGTTTTGGTGTGGCAGAGCTGGTTCCGTCCGACCAGCAACTGGAAGACCTGTTCGCCCGGGCGGATGCTGCCCTCTATACCGCCAAAAAGGACGGCAAGGACCGCATCGCCATCTGGAACGAAGCCGCCTAGAGCCGCCGATCCGACTGAATCGGATCAGTGGCCCTCAGCTTTTTATTTGCCGCATTTCCCGAGTCGGCAGACGCTTCCGCCTGCTTGCAAGACGCTTTACCGGAAGGGCGGTTCGTTGAAGGCGCGCAGCTTGCGACTGTGCAGCTTCGCCCCTTCTTCGCGCAGCAGTTCGCAGGTCATCAGACCGACGCGCAAATGGCTAGCGATCGCTTCTTCATAAAAGCGATTGGCCTGCCCCGGCAGCTTCAATTCGCCATGGATCGGCTTGTCCGACACGCAGAGCAGGGTGCCGTAGGGCACGCGGAAGCGATAGCCCTGGGCCGCGATCGTGGCGGATTCCATGTCGATGCCGACCGCGCGCGACAGGCTGAAGCGCAGGGCCGAACTGGAATAGCGCAATTCCCAGTTGCGATCGTCGGTGGTGACGACCGTGCCGGTACGCAGGCGGCGCTTGAAATCTTCTGGGTCGCCCTGGCCCAATATCGCTTCGGCGGCCTGCGCCATGGCGACCTGAACCTCTGCAATGGCCGGCACCGGGATTTCTGGCGGCAGCATCTCGTCCAGCACATGGTCATCGCGCAGATAGGCATGGGCCAGCACATAGTCGCCGATCCGCTGGCTGGGGCGCAGACCGCCGCAATGGCCGATCATCAGCCAGGCTTCTGGGCGCACGACGGCGAGGTGATCGCAGATCGTCTTGGCATTGGACGGGCCGACGCCGATATTGACCAGCGTAATGCCGCTGCGATCGGGTGCGATCAGATGATAGGCGGGCATCTGATGCCGACGCCATGCGCTGTCCGCGATCATGCGAGCGGGATCGGCGGTTTCGGGCGTCACATAAACGCCGCCGGCGCCGGACAGGGCGGTGTAGCGGCTGCCTTCCCGCTGCAACTCCGCGCAGGCCCAGGCGACGAATTCGTCGACATAGCGGTGATAGTTGGTGAACAGGATATAGCGTTGCACATGGTCTGCGGGCGTGCCGGTATAGTGCTTCAGCCGTGCGAGCGAGAAGTCCGTGCGCAGGCCATCGAACAAGGCGAGCGGGCGGTCGCCGTCGACATCCGGCATGAACAGGCCGTCGGCGATCTCGTCACCAATCTCCGCCAGTTCGGTGGCGGGGAAGTGGCGAGCGAGTTCGGTGGGCGGTGTGCCATCCAGCGCGTTGATGTCGAGGCCATCGAGCACATAGGGGAAGGGGATCTGCTGGTCGCTGAGGCCGGTTTCCACCTCCACACCATAGTCGCGGACGAGCAGGTCGATCTGTTCGGCCAGATATTCGGTGAACATGGCCGGGCGGGTGATGGTGGTGACATAGCGGCCCGGTTTCGACAGCCGCGCGAAGGAGCGGCCCGGCGGCGGCGCGTCGCTATCACCATGATAGACGATCCGCAATTCGGGGTAGCAATAGCGCCGGTCGGTCTTTGCCTCGGGCGGCGGGACGCTGCCGTCGCGGGCATAGGCCCGCATCGCTTCCCGCAAAGTTTCGATGGATGTCTGATAAATCTGGTCGAGCTGTGCGACCGCCTTGCTGCCGATGCTTTGTGTCATCGCCCCCTGTTACCGCCTTTGCGTGACGGAAGGAAGACGCCGCGTTGTCGATTGCGCAACGGACCTGGAATCCGCTGCGCAATCGCCGGACATCAGAGCTGTTCGAGCATGTAGTCGGCCGAGGACACCTTGAAGTCGCCCGGTGCTTCGACGTTCAACTCCTCCACGACGCCGTCCTTGACGATCATCGAGAAACGCTGGCCGCGGGTGCCCAGGCCAAACTTGCTGCCGTCCATGGTCAGGCCCACGGCCTGTGCGAAATCGGCATTGCCGTCGGCGAGCATCGTCACCTTGCCCTCGGCGCCGGCTGACTTGCCCCAGGCGCCCATGACGAAGGCGTCGTTGACGGCAGTGCAGGCGATTTCGTCCACGCCCTTGGCCTTCAGGGCTTCGCTCTTGTCGATGAAGCCGGGCAGATGCTTGGCCGAACAGGTCGGCGTGAAGGCGCCGGGAACCGAGAAGATGGCGACGGTCTTGCCGGCGAAATAGTCTTCGGACGGCACGGCTTCAGGGCCGTTTTCGGTCATCTTGGTGAAGGTGGTGCTGGGGAGGCGATCGCCCTTGGAAATGGTCATGTCATGTCTCCTGGCCTTTTTGACGGGGCGGGAGGTCGGCGCTCGATGCCTGACTGTCAAGATGCCATGAACATTCGCCCGGACTTATGTGGCGCAACGCCCCAATGGTGCGACGCATGTCCTTGGCAAGGCTCTCACTCCTTCTATATTCGACGCATGACTGAAACGCGCTTCTATGGCGGACACTTCCTGCTCGCCTTGCCCGGCATGGCCGACACAAGGTTCGATCATTCGGTGGTGGCGCTGTGCGTCCATGATGAGAATGGCGCGCTGGGCATCGCCGTGGGCGAAGAGATGGAAGGCGTGTCCTTCCGCGAATTGCTGGAAAGCTTCGATATCGACGGCAGCCAGGTGCCAGACATACCGGTGCTGCGCGGCGGGCCGGTCGAACCGCGCCGGGGCTTCGTGCTCCATTCGCTCGACTGGGGCGGGCAGGACATGGTGCAGGTCGGCGACCGCTGGGGCCTGTCCGGGTCGCTCGACATATTGAAGGCGATTGCGCAGGGCCGGGGGCCGAGCCGCTATCTGGTGGCGCTGGGCTATGCCGGTTGGGGCGCGGGTCAGTTGGAGCAGGAAATGACCGGAGACAGCTGGTTCCTGGCTGACGGCGATCCCGACCTGTTGTTTGAAATTCCCACCCGGCGCAAATGGGCAGCAGCCTATGCCGCGGCCGGGGTGGATGCGTCGCATCTGGTGTCCGGAGCCGGGTCCGCCTGATCGGCAAGGCCACATAAAGAAATCTTTATATAAGTTGCCATGCGCGCCGGCCATTGGTAAGGCGCTTTCCATCGCCTTGACCGGCATGTTGCCGGCAAGGCCCAATCTTTAGCTAACGGAGACACGCTCGTGGCCACCGCATCCGCCAGCCAGGCGCAGGATTATGTGATCGCCGACATCGCCCTCGCTGCCTTTGGCCGCAAGGAAATCGAGATCGCCGAAACCGAAATGCCCGGCCTGATGGCTTTGAGAGCTGAGTTCGGCTCATCGCAGCCGCTGAAGGGCGCGCGCATCACCGGTTCGCTGCACATGACGATCCAGACCGCCGTGTTGATCGAGACCCTGACGGCGCTGGGCGCGCAGGTCCGCTGGGCCACCTGCAACATCTATTCGACGCAGGACCATGCCGCCGCCGCGATCGCCGCGTCGGGCGTGCCGGTCTTCGCCGTCAAGGGTGAGAGCCTTCAGGAATATTGGGACTATGTCGAGCGCATCTTCGACTGGCACAATGACGACAGCGGCGTCTGCAACCTGATCCTGGACGATGGCGGCGACGCCACCATGTTCGCTCTGTGGGGCGCGCGCGTCGAGGCGGGCGAAGAACTGTTCACGCCGTCGAACGAGGAAGAGGAAATCTTCTGCGCCGTGCTGAAGCGCGTGCTGGCCGAACGTCCCGGTTTCCTGACCAAGACCGTCCAGTCGATCAAGGGCGTGTCGGAAGAAACCACCACCGGCGTCCACCGCTTGTACGAACTGTCGAAGAAGGGCAAGCTGCCTTTCCCGGCGATCAACGTGAACGACAGCGTCACCAAGTCGAAGTTCGACAACCTCTATGGCTGCAAGGAATCGCTGGTCGACGCGATCCGTCGCGGCACCGACGTGATGCTGGCCGGCAAGGTCGCCTGCGTCGCCGGCTTCGGTGACGTCGGCAAGGGTTCGGCCGCATCGCTGCGCAATGGCGGCGCCCGCGTTCTGGTGACCGAAGTCGATCCGATCTGCGCGCTTCAGGCCGCGATGGAAGGCTATGAAGTCGTGACGATGGAAGAAGCCGCACCGCGCGCCGACATCTTCGTCACCGCGACCGGCAATGAAGGCGTCCTGACCGTCGATCATATGCGCGCCATGAAGAATATGGCGATCGTGTCAAACATCGGTCACTTCGACAGCGAAATCGAAATCGCCGGCCTGTCCAACATGAAGTGGACCGAAATCAAGCCGCAGGTCGACGAAGTCGAATTCCCCGACGGCAAGAAGATCATCGTCCTGTCGAAGGGCCGCCTGGTCAATCTGGGCAACGCCACCGGCCATCCCAGCTTCGTGATGTCGGCCAGCTTCACCAATCAGACGCTGGCGCAGATCGAATTGTGGACCAAGAGCGAAACCTACAGCAACGACGTCTATGTCCTGCCCAAGCATCTGGACGAGAAGGTCGCTGCGCTGCACCTGGAAAAGCTGGGCGTGAAGCTGACGACGCTGTCGCAGCGTCAGGCCGACTATATCGGCGTGCCGGTCGAAGGCCCGTTCAAGCCCGACCACTACCGCTACTAAGCGGACGCCGTCAGGCAATGAAAACAGAGGGAGGCGGCAACGCCTCCCTTTTTTCTTGTCCGCTTGACTTGGCCATGGCGCCGATCTGGTTTAGGCCCGGTCGACTTATGAACAGGGATTGGCAGGCTATGGCGCGCAGGGGGCAGCTGTCTTGACGACATTGTCTCCCTATGCCGCGATCATCTTCGGCGTGGTGCTGGCCGGCTGGCTGGGCGCTGCGGTGTGGGC
>JAGVJS010000157.1 GCA_020051025.1 Sphingobium sp.
GCTCATCCGCCGCGCGGTGCAGGGCGCACGCGGGCGCCTGGGCCTGTCGGACCGCACCACTCCCCATGCCCTGCGCCACAGTTTTGCGACCCATCTGCTCGGGCGCGGCGCCGACCTGCGTTCCCTTCAGGAACTGCTGGGCCATGCCAGCCTGTCGTCCACGCAAATCTATACGCAGGTCGATGCCGCCCATCTGCTCGACATTTACCGCAACGCCCATCCCCGCGCCTGAAATCGCCTTATATCGGCCCCATTCCCGCGTCAGCCTGCGCCGGTCTCGACCCGAAGGGGAATGCGATGATGCTGCGTCTGATACTGGCTTCGCAAAGCGTGGGTGCGGCGGAGATTCCCGCCGACTTCGACCTTCAGAAGGTCAAGCCCTCCCCCGACGCCAACGCCATCATCGTCACCGCCCGCCGCCAGAGCCAGCGGGTGGACCGCAGCGAACCACCCGACACCGAACCGCCACTCGGCCGCGCGGAAATGGGCCTGTTCGGCAAGGTAAAGGGCAATGTCCATGTCGAAAGCCAGAGCATGGGCAACGGCACCACCTCCCAACGGGTGATGGTGGGGGTCAAGATCCCTTTCTAGCCCTTTGGCCGCCAGGTCGCGAGCCGCCACAAATAGATCAGCACCGCCCCCACCACGCAGGCGGTCGCTGCCGGTCCGACATATTTGTCGATGTCGCGAAAATTCTGCCCCAGAACATAACCGGCATAGGCCAGAATGACATTCCAGATGAACGCGCCCCCGGTCGTCCAGAGGAGGAAGCGCATATGCCCCATGCGGAACAACCCGGCCGGCAACGATATCATCGTGCGAAACGCCGGCATGAAGCGGAAGGCGAAGACGACGATCTGGCCATATTTGCCGAATAGCCGGTCCAGCGCCTCGACATCCTTCCACTCCAGCGTCGCCCAGCGGCCATAGCGATCGACCAGCGGTTTCAACCGATGAAAGCCCAGCACATGACCAATCATGTACCAGAAATAATTGCCGATGGTCGTCCCGATCGTCCCCGCCAGCAACAGCCAGCCCATGTCCATCCGCCCCTGCCCGACGCGGATGCCGCCAATCCCCATGATCAGTTCGGACGGGATCGGCGGAAAGACGTTTTCGAGGATCATCAGGAAGAAGATCCCCCAATATCCGCCCGCATCGATCAGGCGGAGAACCCAGTCGGTCATGCCGGATCAGGCCTCATCTGCGCATCCGACTGGATAGCCTTGAGCATCAGATCACGCCGCCGCCCGCGCCGCGAGCCGGGCGTCGATCGCGTCCCAGATCAAGCCACCGGTATCGGTGCCGTCAAACGCATCGATCGACACGATCCCGGTCGGCGACGTCACATTGATTTCCGTCAGCCACTCGCCACCGATCACGTCGATCCCCACGAACAGCAGCCCGCGCGCCTTCAACTCCGGGCCAAGCGCAGCGCAAATCTCGCGCTCCTTCTCGGTCAGAACGGTCTTCGCCGCCGATCCGCCCACGGCCAGGTTCGACCGGATTTCGCCCTTGCCCGGAATACGGTTGACCGCGCCCGCGACCTCCCCGTCGATCAGCACGATCCGCTTGTCGCCTTCCGCGACGCCGGGGATGAAGGCCTGCACCATGAAGGGTTCGACCCATGAGGCGTTGAACAGTTCCACCAGCGACGACAGGTTCGCCCCGTTGCTGCCAACATGGAACACCGCGACGCCGCCATTGCCGTAAAGCGGCTTCACCACGATCTCGCCATGCTCGGCCAGAAACGCCTTCACTTGGCCCAGATCGCGGGTGATCATCGTCGGCGGCATGAAGCGCGCATAATCGAGCACGAACAGCTTTTCGGGCGCATTGCGGACGCTGGCCGGATCATTCACCACCAGAGTGTCGTCCTGCACCCGCTCCAGCAAATGGGTGGCGGTGATGTAGCTGAGGTCGAAGGGCGGATCCTGCCGCATCCATACGACATCGACATCGCGGCCCAAATCCAGCACTTCCCAGTCACCGAAGGCGAAATGGTCGCCCTGCACCTTCTGCACCTTCACCGGCCGCGCCCTGGCCAGCACCCGGCCGTCACGAAATGTCAGATCCGGCGCCAGATAATGATAGAGCCGGTGCCCCCGCGCCTGCGCTGCCAGCATGATGTGAAAGGTCGAATCGCCCCCGATCTTGATCCCCTCCATCGGGTCCATCTGCACGGCAACGGTCAGGGGGTTGAGTTGGGTCATCTAAAAACCTTCCGCTAACAACAGCCGTTCGCTTCGAGCCTGGTCGAGAAGTGGCCAGAACTGCGCATCCGGTTTCTCGACTGCGCTCGAAACGAACGGGATTGATTGATGGGGCAGATCATCACCCCCCATGCCAGACGTTCGCCAGATGGCGTGGCGCGCGGCCCGGCGCAAGGAGGATGACGTCGATTCGCATATCATCCCCCGCTTTCGCCAGATCGTGCCAGAGAATCTCCGCCGCCGCCGCGACCCGCGCCAGCCGCCGCTCATCAATCGCCAGGTTGAGGTCCGCCGCGCTCCCCCGCGCCTTCACCTCGACAAAGGCGATCATGCTCCCGCGCCGCGCGAC
>JAGVJS010000289.1 GCA_020051025.1 Sphingobium sp.
CGCGATGGTGCTGGTCGGCGGCATGGCGGGTGCGGCCGGGCTGCGTCTGGGATGGCGCGGGCTTGTCAGAGGACAAGCCGCGTAAAGAGCCTTGCCCAGCGAGCCACGCTTCCCCTAACGCTGGGGGCAGATATTTCCTGCGCAGCGGAGACACGCATTGCACACACTCGGCCTGATCGGCGGCCTCAGCTGGACCTCCACCGCCCGCTATTATGCAATCATCAATCAGGCAGTGCATCGGGCGCTGGGCGGTCAGCATAGCGCGCCGCTGCTGATCGACAGTCTGGACTTCGCCTCTGTCGCCGGATGCCAGACCGAAGCGGATTGGGATGCCGCCGCCGGCAAGTTGATCGCATCCGCCCGGCGGCTGGAGCAGGCGGGCGCGGAAAGCCTGCTGATCTGCGCCAACTCCATGCATCGCATTTATGATCAGGTGCAGGCGGCGGTCGGCATCCCGATCATCCACATTGCCGAAGTGGTGGGTGACAGGATGCAGGCGGACGGCATCGAGAAGGCCGCGCTGATCGGCACCCGCAATGTCATGACCGAGAAATTCTATCGCCAGCGCCTTGTCGCGCATGGCGTGTCGCTGCTGCCGGCCGATATGGAACTGGCGGAGCGGATCGACCGGATCGTCTATGATGAACTGACCGTGGGGAAGGTCAGCAAACAGTCCGAACGCTATATGAAGTCAGAACTGACCGACATTGCGAAGGAAGATGTGCAGGCAGTGGTGCTGGCCTGCACCGAACTGGAGCTGATCGTCGATGTAAAGGCCAATGTGCTGCCCATCTATGACTGCACTGGCATCCATGCGAAGGCAGGCGTGGACTTCATACTGGGTCAGTAATAAGCTTTCTCGTCGGATGCATCAGCCGGTCGGTTCGTTGATCGCGATGTCCATGTCTGCCAGGGCTAGGCGCAGCAACTCGGCCATGGCGGCCCGGGCTGCCGCCGTGTCGCGCGCGGCGATCGCCTGAAAGACGGCGCGATGATCCGGCAGGGGGTCACGCGGTAGCAACTGCTTGCGATGCTTGAATTTGGTGGTCCAGCTGACCGCCGCGCCGACCGAACTGGCCAGCGCCTCCAGCGCGTCATTATGTGTGGCGGCCAGGATGGCATGGTGGAACCTCTGGTCGGCGGCGCGACCGTCTGGCGTGGACAGGCCGAACCGGCCCATCTCTGCCAGCGCCGCGTCCATCGTCGCCAGTTGCTCCTCGGTACGTCGACGCGCAGCAAATTCCGCCGCCGCCGGCTCGATCACGCCGCGCAGTTCGAACAGGTCGCGGATGAAGTCGGCATCCGGCTCCCCCGCGAACATCCAGGCGAGCATTTCGGGATCGAGCACGTTCCAGCGATTGCGGGGCAGGACGCGCGTTCCAGCCTTGGGGCGGCTTTCCACCATGCCCCGCGCGATCAGGATGCGGACGGCTTCGCGATAGGCGGTGCGCGATACGCCAAGCCGCTCGGATGCTTCGATTTCGCCCTCGAACAGGTCGCCGGGCTTATATTTTCCGGTCAATATGGCGGTGCCCAGATCGCGGGCGATCGCCTGATGGATGCGGAGCGCGCCTTCGTCCGATCCGAACGGTCCTTCCTTACGCGCGCTCCCCATCGTCTTTTCCTTTAATTCAGTCCTCGAACGCAGCCGTAGGGCAATGCCGTCCGCAAAGGAAGGCATCGGCCACCAGCCGAAGCGGCGCGGTGTCGGCATCGATCGCCTTGTCCGCAACCAATCCGACGAAGCGCTGGTACATGGACGGATATTCCTCGTCCGGCGCCCTCATCTGCACTTCGCCGTCCAGACGCAGCGTGTTGCCGCCTTCGGACAGCAGCAGGCTGCCATTGTCGGTTTCGACCGCGATGTCCCATGTCTGCGGGCCTGTCTGGCGCCAGTCGAACACGGTGTCGATGGTCGCGCCCGAAGCCGTCGCCATGGCCAGCGTCGCACCGATCGGCGCCTGCTTGTTGGACGGCACTTCCAGTTCTGCCGACAGCACGGTGATAGGTTCGCTCACGATTTCGGTCAGGATCGACAGGGCATTGATGCCCGGATCGAACACGCCGAAGCCACCCGCTTCCCAGATCCACGGCTGGCCCGGATGCCAGTGGCGGACATCTTCGCGCCATTGGATGTCGATCCGCTCCACCTTGCGTTCCGCGATCCATGCCTTGGCCTGCGCTACGGCAGCGGCATAGCGGCTGTGCCAGCTGGCATAGAGCGTGACGCCCTGGCGCTGGGCCAGCGCGGTCAGCGCCTCCACTTCGGATACGGTCGCGCCCGGCGGCTTTTCCAGAAATACATGCTTGCCGGCCAGCAACGCCTGCCGGGCCGCATGATAGCGGACCTGCGGCGGCTGGCAGAGGATTACGGCATTGAGGTCTGGTTCGCCCGCCAGCATCGCGCCGAGGTCGGGGTAGTTGTTCACCCCTGCCCCCTGCGCGTTGCGGCTGGCGACGGCGACCAGGTCTATGCCGTCGATCTTTGCAATGGCGGGCAGGTGCTGATCGCGCGCGATCTTGCCGAGCCCTACCAGACCTGCCCTGATCGTCATGCTGCGACGTCCAGCTTGCCTTCGTTACGGCGCGTCAGACCCCAGGGGTTGGCGTTCTGAAGCGCGGCGGGCAGCAGCGCATCCGGCACGTCCTGATAGCAGACGGGACGCAGGAAGCGCATCATCGCCAGCGTGCCGACCGAGGTCGAACGGCCATCGGCGGTCGACGGGAAGGGGCCACCATGGACCATGGCATGGGTCACTTCGACGCCGGTGGGCCAGCCGTTGGTCAGGATACGACCTACCTTGCGCGACAGCGTCGGCAGCAGCTTCGCGGCGTCGCCTTCATCGCCTTCGCCGATATGCAGCGTCGCGGTCAGCTGGCCTTCCAGACCCGCGATGGTCGCGATGACCTCTTCGATGCTGGAGCAGCGGATGAGGACCGAGGACGAACCGAACACTTCTTCCGCGATGACCGGGTTGGACGTGAAGGTCGCGCTGTCGGTCGCGAAGAAGGCGGCCTGGCCACGGTTGACGCCTTCCGGCTCCGTGCCACGGGCGACGGTGGTGACGCCATCGGCGCCGACCAGAGCGGCAACGCCCTTTTCATAGGCGGCGTGGATGCCCGGCGTCAGCATAGATCGGAAGAGCACAC
>JAGVJS010000265.1 GCA_020051025.1 Sphingobium sp.
AGGGCAGGGGCGTGCTCGCTGCTGGGTCCGCTCGCCCTTTGCTCTGCTGGAGGACGAGGCGGTCTCGCCGACCGCACGGCTGATGGGACTGGCCGATATCGCCAACGGGCTTGCGCCGCTGGCCTCGCCCAGGGATGCCGCTTTCCCCAACCTTGACCTCACCGCCCATATCTTCCGACAGCCGGCGGGCGACTGGCTGGGCTTCGACGTCTCCGTGTCCGCCGGCCCAGGCGGTGTCGGCCTGACGCACAGCATATTGCATGATGCAACAGGTCCATTCGCAACCCTGTCGCAATGTCTGACGATCCGCCCCCGGCCTTCTGTCTGAACGTGTCAGCCGATCGCAGCCACCAATGATTGCGGCACCCGCAGCAACGACCCATGCCGAGCGCCTGCCGGCATGGTCAGTCGCGCGCTGACATCGTCCCAATGGATCATGTCGCGCGTCATCGCCGCACCCCATCGGCCTTCCTTGTAGATGTCATAATAGCAAACCAGCGCGTCGCCGATCCGCGTCGCCATCGGCCCTTCGACCCAGGCGGGGGAGAAGGGCTTTGACAGCGGCCCGAACGGTCCGGTCGGGCTGTCCGCCTTTGCGACTTGCAGCCATTTGCGTGGTGGCTCGACCGTCTCGTCCTTGACGATCAGGTAGAGCGCGTCGTCCGGCCCCTGCGCAAAGCTGCCGTCGATCACGCTGAAACCGGGATCATAGAGCGGCGCCGGGGGCGAGAAGCTGGCGAAGTCCGTCGTGCTGCAATGCCAAAGCCGGTGATTATAGCCGGACTCCGATGCCCCTGCCGTTTCGGTGAAACGGCCGTTGACGGTGCTGGACCAGAAAATCTCATACCGCCCAGTGCTTGGATCGTGAATCGCTTCGGGCGCCCAGCAGTTGCGTGTCCCCGCCACGTTCGCCATCACCGGGATCGCCTGCTGCGCCGACCAGTGGATCAGGTCGCGGCTGGTCGCATGGCCGATCGTCACGCCTTCCCAGGCGGTGGTCCACAACAGATGATAGGTTCTGCCGTCATGAAACAGGAAAGGGTCGCGCAACAGCTTCTTCTCGCCCACCGCCGGCACCAGCAGGCTGCGCCCGCCCGCCAGCGTGCGGAAGGTAAAGCCATCCTCGCTCACCGCCAGCTTCAACCCATCCGCCTCGCCTGCCTTGCCGGTGGTGAAATAGGCGAAGAGCAGGAGATCGTCTTTGCGCGCTGCCCGCCCGGTCGCACAGGCGGCCAGCGTCAGAGCGCCCAGCCCCAGAGTAAAATCGCGCCGTCTCATCGATAGGCCTTCGCCATGTCGCCGTAGAGTTTGATCAGGTCATTGGCGACATAATCGCCGCCCTTGCCCATCGGTCCGCCCGGTTCCGGCTTAGGCGCGACCTGCGCGCTTGCAAGGCCACCCGGCGCCTCGGCGCTGTTCAGCCCCTGTGAAATCAGGTCGGGCTTGGCGCCTTCGCCAGCATTATGACCATTCTGGTCGAAAATCGCCTCCTGATGCCGGGTCGGTTCCCAGATGAAGGCGCCCCAGCCATGTTTGCCCGGCAGAGCATGCACCAGATCGTTGATATAGCGTTTGCGGCTGGAATATTCGGCGACCAGCAACCCCTTGTCGGGATAATGTTTCACGAACGCGGCAAAGCTGTTTTCCCAGTCGCCCTGCGCCCGCTGCTGATAGCAGGAAAAGCCGATCACGTCGAAATCGACCTTGCGGGCAATCAGCGCGTCGGTCCATTCGCGCACGATCGGCCAGTGGCGGCCCAGATGATTGTGCAGCTGGATCTTAACGTCCGGCTCCGCCCGCCGCGCGCCGGCAATCCCCGCGCGTAGCAATTGCGCAAAGCCATCGAACCCGCCAACTGCGCCGACTTTCGCATGATTGGCGTCGGTCACCGGATTGCCGGTCGATGTGGACAGCTTCACCCGCCCATGAGGCCACAGCATACCGAACGTCGTTTCATTGCCGATCACCGCCATGTCCACCGGCGCGCCGCCCGCCCGCATCGCCACCAGCGTGTCATGCGTATGCGTCTCGACCGCCTTGGCCAGTTGCGGCAGGTCGTAATTGGCCCAGGCGGCAGGCACGCCCTGATGCTCCGGGTCTGCCCAGATATCGCTATAATGAAAACTCAGCACCAGATAGAGGCCCGCCTCGCGGATGCGCCGGCCCAGCCTGATCGTCTGCTCCAGCCCCGCCCACGCCTTGTCCGGCTCGCGGCGGGAATAGCCCTTGGCCGGATCGACGAAGATACGCAGCCGGATCGCGTTGAAACCGGCATCGCGCAGCAGCAGGATCGGATCCTTCTGCACCCCATCGACGAAATAGCGCGCGCCGGCCGCTTCGTCCTCTGGAATCCAGCTGATATCCGCGCCGATCAGATAGGGGCCGGGTCGGGCGCCCTTATTCGTGTCCGCAAAGGCCGCCCGCGGCAGGGCCATGCCCAGCGCCGTCAGGCCGCTGGCCGTCAACATCGTCCGCCGATCGGGCATCTTTCTCTCCTGTCATTGTCCTGCGGTGAGGGGGTTGTTCTCTCCCGCAGCGTTGATTCAGCGGGCGAGCCATCCGCCATCCACCGCCAGCACATGGCCATG
>JAGVJS010000317.1 GCA_020051025.1 Sphingobium sp.
CTCTTCCGATCTCTGCGCTATTTCGATCCGGTGGCTAGGCGCGCTGGCGTGCCGGCCGATGTGGGCGCGCTGGTCCACCGGCTGGCGGATCGGGAGACGGAGGTTACGCTGGTCAATCTTGGCCGTCAGGCGCGCACCGTGACGGTGCAGGGCGGCGCCTATGCCGAACATCGGATCGACAGTGTGATGCTGGATGGCCGCACCATGGCGGCGGGCGGACGCGATATCACGCTGCGGCTGGAACCGGGCTGCGGTGCGCGGCTGGTGCTGGCGATGACCCGCTATGCCAACCGGCCGACCCTGGCCTTTCCGTGGGACCGATAGCCCCCTGCCCTGCCCCGGTTCCACAACCGGGGCAACGGGAAGGATGGATCAGCGCTGGGCCAACTGGACCTGAGAGACGCGGCTGATGGTCAGGCCGTTCTGGGCCCAGTGCGCCTTGGTCCGGCACTGGACCTGCGGCGCGCGAGAACCGCTGCGGGTTTCGCGGAAGCAATAGCGGTCGGTCTTGGCCTGATAGGTCACCTTGGCATCGCCGAAACGGCCCTGCGGCTGGGCGAAGGCGGGCGTGGCGGCGGCCGAGACGGCAACGGTGGCGGCAATGACGGCGGCGGCGAAAGCGATGGTCTTCATGATGATTGTCCTTCCCTGAACTCTCTGTGACGATCCGCTGTGGATCATGCCGAAGACATTGCAGGGGCCGTGCCAGTTCGCGAAAAGCCCGGAAAATCGCACTTTTCCAACACCAGTACGACAAAGGTCGAAAATATTATCCCAATATTTAGTGAAAATATCCGTATGTTAGGATAAATTTTATTTGCAACCGAAAAATGGGCGGCACCATCGGTACCGCCCCATTGCGATTTACCTGTCCAACTCGCTGTCTCAGTCTTCAATATTCCGGCGGAACGTCTCCGGCAGGAACAGCAGGCCGACCACCACGGTCAGTGCGGCAACCACCACCGGATACCAGAGGCCGTAATAGATATCCCCGGTCGCGGCGACCATCGCGAAGGCCGTGGTCGGCAGGAAGCCCCCAAACCAGCCATTGCCGATATGATAGGGCAGCGACATCGACGTATAGCGGATGCGGCTGGGAAACAGCTCGACCAGCATCGCCGCGATCGGGCCATAAACCATCGTCACCAGCATCGCGAGCACCCACAGGATCGCCACGACCGCGACCCTGTTGATCTGCGCATTGTCCGCCTTGGCCGGATAGCCTGCCGCCTTCAGCCCGGCTTTCAGTTCATCCTGAAAGGCGGCGATCGCCACCATCTTGTCATGACCCGCCAGCGTGGCGGCATCGGGCGCTGTAAAGCTGACCGCACCGATCTTCACGATCGCCGCACTCCCTCCCGGCGCTTCGACATTGTCATAGCTGGCGCTCGCCTTGGCCAGATAAGTCTTGGCGACGTCGCAACTGGACGTATCGAACTTGTTCTTACCGACGGGATCGAACTGGAACGAGCATTCCTTGCTATTAGCGACGACGGTGATGGGTGCAGACGCCTGCGCCGCTGCCAGCGCCGGATTGGCGGCATGGGTCAGTGCCCCGAACAGCGGGAAATAGGTGATCGCCGCCAGCGCGCAGCCGCCCAGGATGATCGGCTTGCGCCCGATCTTGTCCGACAGCCAGCCGAAGAAGACGAAGAAAGGCGTGGCCAGCGCCAGCGCGATGGCGATCAGGATATTCGCCGTCGCGCCATCCACCTTCAGCGTCTTTTCCAGGAAGAAGAGCGCATAGAATTGTCCGGCATACCAGACCACCGCCTGCCCCGCGACCGCGCCCAGCAGCGCGATGATGACCCAGCGCAGATTGCCCCACTGGCCGAACGCCTCCGTCAGCGGCGCCTTCGACGTTGTGCCCTCCGCCTTCATCTTCTGGAAGACCGGACTTTCATTCAATTGCAGACGGATCCACATCGACACGCCTAGCAGCAGGATCGAGATGAGGAAGGGCATGCGCCAGCCCCACGCCGCGAACGCATCTTCGCCGAGCGCAAAACGGAAACCGATCACCACCAGCAACGCGGCGAACAGGCCGAATGTCGCCGTGGTTTGGATCCAGCTGGTATAAAGGCCCCGCTTCCCCTCCGGCGCATGTTCCGCGACATAGGTGGCCGCCCCGCCATATTCGCCGCCCAGCGCCAGCCCCTGCGCCAGCCGCATAATGAGGAGGATGATCGGCGCCGCCACGCCGATACTGGCATAGCTGGGCAACAGACCGACCGCAAAAGTGGACAGGCCCATGATGCCCATCGTCACCAGAAACGTGTTTTTCCGTCCGACCAGATCGCCAATCCGTCCGAACACCAGCGCGCCGAACGGCCGCACTGCAAATCCCGCCGCAAAGGCTGCCAATGCGAAGATGAAGCCGGTCGTCTCGTTCACGCCGGAAAAGAATTGCGCGCTGATATAGGTGGCCAGCAGGCCGTAGAGATAGAAATCATACCATTCGAACACCGTCCCCAATGAGGACGCGGCGATCACCAATTTCTCATTCTGCGTCGCTGCCTGCTGTTTCGGCAGGTCATCATCATAGCGCGTCGCCATTGTCCCCTCCTTCTAGAATCATATCTGGCTACCATCCCGAGTCGCTCCGCCGGGTTCATGAGCGCACTCACTGCGTTCCGCAAAGCATGGCGATATTCGATACCTGGGTCGAGATGCTCGACCGGCGGCTAGAACAGGGCGCAGGCAAGGCCCTGCCCTGCCCTCACCATGACAGTCTCGCATACCCGACCAGAATGATGAACAGGGCAAACATGGTCGCGCGCCGATCTGCGACATCCTGCGTCCCGGGCGTGCTCGACACCCGCGCCGCTATGCGGCTCATCGCGCCGCTGCCGGCGCGCGCTTCTCGACACGGATGTGCCTACCGCAATTAGCCGGACCGCGCGCGATAGCGGCGTACGGGCGCCGCCCTGCTGAACAGAGATGGCGCAAATAATGGCTACAATCACCTCCGCCGCTCACGCCACCCGGTCCAGGCAGCGGAGGCATTGGTGATCGCTGAGGACTGCTGTACAAGACAACTCTCCAAAAACCATTTATCGTTTAATATCTTACGTTATCCTGTTGATATAAAACGATATTTTTTAAGGTTCGAAAGATTGGATTTTGACAGGCGCAGGCCAGCTGCGGACCAGGATGTGGATGATAACACGTTGCTGTCCAGCTATGCCGAAGCTCAATCCATGCTGGCACGGATCGATGAACGGCAGCGGCTAAGCCCGGTTCGCCGCTCTTGGAAGATACGATGCTTTATCGCCGAACGCCAGGCTCTTGCCTGGATCGATGCGACGGCAATCGACGCGGCCGCCTTTACCGTAGATGGACGCGGTAGTGTCGGAGGGGCGGATTTCGACCTCACACACTGGCGTCGGGCCGTGGGCGCGCCGGTATCGATCGAGACGTTGCGCACAGACAGCGCCGGCTTGCTGGACTGGCTGGGAGTGGAAGATGTCAGCACCACCGCGACGCCCTGGACTGCGCCTGCCTTGTCGCTGACCGATATACGCCTCAGGGTGGAGGCTTGGCAAAAGGCTGTCGCGATGCTGCCCCCCTCCCCGCCGCTGCTGCATGGCGCCCGTCTGGCTCAGACGTGGTGGACCTGCGCCCCCATCGGTCGCGGCGATGCGGTAGCCAGCTTGCTCATCGGTGATCGCCACGGTCCCGGCCGATCTGCGGCCTCTTCCGGTGGTCTCGTGGCGCTCGGATTCCAGTTAAGCAATACAGCCTGGAAGATCGCATCGCCAACTCGGTTCGATAGACTTTGGCTGCAAGCGATCACACTGGGCGCGCGCCATCTCCTCGACCAGGAACAGCGCCTGCGCAGCTACGCCGAACGCGCTGCCAGGCAGATCGCAGCTCGCCGTCGTCCCGGTCGACTGAAGGACGTCGTCATGCTGGCCATGGCGCATCCCCATATCGGCAGCCGTCTTGTCGCCGACCGGCTGGACCTTAGCTCTGCTGGTGCGATCAAATTGCTGACCATCGCGACCGAGGCCGGATTGCTCATAGAGCGCTCAGGCCAGGCCAGCTATCGCAGCTACAGCATTCCGTTGAGCGACCTGCCCACCTTACGCGCTGCGACCGACTCATTAATCGACCCCATAGCGGACGATTTCTGGTCTGAAGGCTGAAAAATCCGACCGCGCCAGAAGCCCACTGAGCACCGATACAAAGGCGCGGTGAGCCATTATATCCGAAAGATCGAAAAGCGCTCCACGGACCTTACAGGCACCCTGCTGGCGGTTTCCACTTTTGTTCCATTCTACCCGCAGGTTCGAACTGGCTGCCCAGCTTATATAGCCACATTTCGCACGCCATGGCGCGGATGGGCGCCACCGCCCTTGTTCCGGGGAACATACTGCCGGGCGGGGCAGGGAGGGCAGGGCCGACGCAGCAGTCTTATTCTCGCGGTTGTGGGTCCAGAGCGCATCCTATTTACTCGTCATGGAATGCGGTCTTCCGATCACCGATGGGCGCGCAGATCATATGTCTGAAAACACGTTCGATGACCGAATCGAACGGCGAGACGTGCGAACGCATCGCGGCCAGTTGGCTAAAAGCCAGAAGTGACGGATGCCCCAGTCGGACGACAAGAGAAAGGGCGGCCGCGGGGGGCCTTTGTTCATCATCTCGCCGTGTTTTCAGAATCATCGTTGTTTGATGGAAACCAAGCGCGCGATCGCCCGCCACTTGGCGGAGCCATTTCTTTCTCTACGCAAAGAAGGGCGGATTTCCGGCGCCCCGCTGGATATATAGGCTGCAACGCTGTCTGTAATGAGCGTCCATCCGCTATCGCTCTTCCGAAGAATGCTGCGATTCTAAAAACACGCCCGAGAGTGAATTCAGGGTCGGAGCTTATATTTATTGCGGCGGTGATGTTCCTTCACAAAGCCGTAGAAGCGCTTGGAATAATTGCGCGGCAACTCATGCGGATTGGCGCCGAGGAAGGCGTCGAAGCGACGCATCAGTTCGCCATAGTCCCATCCGGGAAAATCGCTGCGGATCGCATCATAGATGTCCGCGTCCAATATGTCGCGGGCACGACCACCGGATACCGGAGGCTGGCGCGGTTTGCGCGCATCGACACTGGCACTGCGCAGCCCGCCGGCCGCCTGTGCAATCAGCGTCATCGCCTGTCGCGGGTCGATCATCTCCTGCTTATCATCGGCACCGGATGCGGGCGAGGGGAGGGGGGCCGCCCGCGCCGACCGCGATCGCTCCAAACGCTCCGCCATGTGCCGGCGCATCACCATCCGCATCTTGGGCTTTGTGCTATCCGGATTGATCACTTCCAGACTGATATCCGGCAGTTCGTTCAACCTGGCGAGGTCGAGCAGCTTGCGCTTGAACACCGGATAGGCGCTCTCGCTCCCGCTCTTCTGATGAAGCGTCTCAAAGCCGATCACGAAGCCTTCCGGTCCATTCCCGCCCGCATGTTTGCGCGAGGCACGATAGAGCCATTTACCAAGGCCGCTGGTGATCTCGAAGTAGAGCGGTGAAATGGCCAACACATTGCGTTTGTCCATCACCCCGTCGAAGAACCATTTAGAGAGGGTGATCTCCATGCCGAGCGATCGCTGCGTCCGCTCATCGACCAGATGGGTATAGCTGTCGATCCACGAGAAGGTCGTCTCCCGGCTCTTGGTACTGGCGCGGATGTTGGTCTTGATCGTTGTCGCCTGTAGCCGGTCGAGCGCACTGACCAGCCGCTCATAGGCACGACCGCTGGTGCCCCAACAAATGCGCTTCAACAAGTCGCCAGGCTGAAGCCGGATGACCGGCGACAAGTCGTTCAGCCCACGCTCGCGCAGCTCGTTGAGGTGCGACGCCAGATAGATCATGATGTCCGCGTCCCAGATTGTGGCCATGCCATAAGCCGGGTTTGGGGACACATGAACGGTCACCGCCTTGTCGGGACTGACATAGTCTATCGGCTTGACGCGCTTGCGCTTCGACAAGCTGAAGAACGGCCGCTGCATCGTCTCCTGATAGTCGCGCAGCGAAATGTCGCTGAAATCGGGGAGGGTGAAGAACATTTCGAACTGGACCTTGCGCTCTTTCAGCGCCGTCTTAAGTTCGCCCTCATTCTCCACCGCGCATCATCCCGTTTGGCTGTCCCCCCGGGGGGAAATCAATATAACAAACTGAAATATAAGGCTTATTCCTCTATTTTCAGCTTTTCGTTCCCGCACGCGTCCGATCAGCGGCGCTTTGCGTTGCGAATGCGGGCAGCTTCGATCACGGGTCGCAGCGCTTCCAATATCGCATCGGTCGACAGGTCCGATGGGGTGAGCGACAGGATCAGAATCTTCTGCTGATCCTTCACCACCTCGCCGATCGGCTTGCCGTTGTCGCCCGCGATTGCCGCCTTCTGTACGCGGCCCTTGGCAATCATCGCCTTGAGCAGGCGGCTCATCACCTCGGCCCCCGCGATCGGCTGCTCATCGCCCGAACGGCGAAAACTCTGCTCCGACGCAATCTGGTCGGCGGCTGCCTCCAGCTTCGTTCGGCTCACCGGGTCACGCAGCAGAGGCAGCAGCTTCTCGCCATATTTGGCCTGCAAATCCATCGGCGAATGAAAGGCGCTCACCAGAAAAGGGGGAATGTCCGTCAGGGCGATATAGCGCGACAGCTGCGACTTGGAGATCTTCAGTCGTTCGGCCATACGTAACTGCACGCCGCCATAGAAGCGATCGACCGCCGCCTTGTAATTGAGGCCGCGCTCCAGATCGGAAATATCCTCCCGCTCGCGATTTTCGATGTCTGCCAGGCGGAAAGCCGCCTCGTCGTCCAGATCCTCGATGATCGCGATCAGGTCTATGTCGGGATAGTGATTGGCGTTAAGCCAACTGATTGCCCAGTGCCGCCGCGTGCCTGTGACCAGTTCATAGGGCAGGGGGCCATTGGGCGTGCGCCGCACCACCGCAGGAATGCGATTGCCGCCTTCCGCCAAAATCGAATCGATCAGGCTGCGCAGCCGATATTCGTCGAGCAGCGAATAGTCGCGCGCATTGCCTGGCCAGATCGAACATTCCGCTGGCTTCAATCGGATAGTCGGCCGCTTCACGATGCGCGCGGCTTCGCCAAAGGCTTCCAGTCGTTTGTTGGTGAAATTGACACGGCCCGGGGCTGGCTCGGTCGCTGCCGGATCGGTCGGGACGACGGGTTCGGCGGGAACGGAGGCCAGCGCCTCGCTGATGAGCGACCGCCGGCTCATGCCGCGACACCCACGCCGCTATCAGCGCCGGTCAGGCTGGTCGACGCCCATTGTTGCCGGATCTGCTGCTCGACCTCGCCGAACACTGCATCCAGATTGTCGCGGCACCGCATATAGGTCTGGTGTGATGCCGACGGCTTGGATTCATAGATGGACCGAAAGGCCTGGGTCGCATTCTTGATCTCTTCGGACGCCAGGATCGGCTGTCCGAGCAACAGACCGGCATAGGTCGCCTGCATGATCCGCCACATGTCATTCTCGCCCGGCTTGCTGGGCGAGAAGGTGGAGCAGACCACGCGGATGAAGCCGTAATTGACCGGTGTGCCATTTTGTTCGAGGATTTCGATATTGTCCGCGATCGTATCCATAAAGTGGATGGTCGACAGATAATCAAGCTGGCGCGCCGGCACCGGAATCAGCAGGCCGGTCGCGGCCGCCATCACATTGAGGCCGAGAAAACCCATGGCTGGCGGCGGATCGAGCAGGATCACGTCGAAATCCTTGGCCACGCTGGCAATGCCGATGCGCAG
Organism: Sphingobium sp.; assembly: GCA_020051025.1. GTDB lineage: Bacteria > Pseudomonadota > Alphaproteobacteria > Sphingomonadales > Sphingomonadaceae > Sphingobium. The sequence continues at coordinate 7,765 of JAGVJS010000317.1, forward strand.
CGCCTGAAGGCTTTCACGCACCGCCTGCCCGCCTTCGCGCAGGGTAGAGGTCAAATCCCACTCGGCATCCTGCAAGCCCAGGCTCGATGGGACGATCTTGATCGTGGGCCAGGGCGTGTCGCGGATGGTCTGGGCGAAATCGCTGAAGGTGCTGCGTGGCGACAGGAAAGTGCCCAGCGTCTGATCATCGTCAATCAGCGTTTCGGGCTGGATATCGAACATGGTGGTGGTCGATGCCTGCGGATCGCAATCGATCACCAGCACGCGATAGCCATGCAGCGCGAGATAGTCGGCCAGATGTTTGGTAATGGTGCTCTTGCCCACGCCGCCCTTGAAATTCTGGACCGCCAGCACGACCGCATCCTCATCCGGCTGCTTGCCGACATGGATACCCAGCGCCTCGCGAATCTGGGTCAGATCTTCCAGCGTGTAATAGCGGCGGCCATTGGGCTGCTGCTTGGGTTGAGGCAGGCGGCCCTTGGCTTCCGCCTTGGCCAGTGCTTCGGGCGTGCGGCCGATCAGTTCGGCGGCCACTGTTGGTCCGAAAGTGATGTCGAGCGTCTTGCGGGTATCGGGACGGAACACGATCGTCTTGATGTGATCGCGCATTTGCTGACACGCCGTGGTGACGTTACGCAGCGTGTTGACGGTAAACGACATGGCGCCCCTCATAGCCGAATCATGACGATAAAAATGGTTGGCGTTTAATGCGCCTATTTCCCCCTGAAAGTCAAACCTGCTTGAAGGCGCGCCCGGAGTCGCCTCCTTGCTGCACTGCGTCACGTTGAAGCACAACCGGGCGGAGAAGAGGTGAGGGAAAGGATGGGCGCCAGCTGATAGCCCTTCAACCTCTAACCATGTCACAATATCGGCGAGGAAGGCGCATTAGAGATTTTTATGAGGAGATTATACGGATTAGCGAACGGGAAACATGGTGATTCAGCGCTCAAATTCGGCGATTCGCCATATTGCTTCTAAAACCGATCGCACGATGAAAGAAGATCGATAACACGTCGCAACGATTCCGAAAATACGTCGGATGAGTCTCGATAACACGCTGAGTTTTCGATCAGTCAAGGGTCGGGCAGAACCGCAGCACCACCCTGTACGCCAATGTCCAAAAGCCTGGATGTTCCAGGCGTCAAGGCTGCCCAGTCCGGCAAGCCCGCCCCGTTGGGATCGCCCTTTTTCACGAAATTAACCAGATAGCCGCTGGCTAGCCGGCCCACGGTGCGATCGGCCGGGGTCGCTGCTTCGCCATATTTGATTCCGACCGTATCGAAGAAATAGGGGATCTCACTGGCATGGCCTGCGCCCTTCGTGTCGGCGGTCCGCAACGACTGCGCGACATAGGAGAAGCGATAATAATAAGTGGGAATGTTTTGCCGGGCGAACAGCTGCGCCATCGATCGGGCGCCCGTGATCATCGCACCGGTTGGCCCGCCAATATCGTCGCTGGTCGCACCGATCATCACCGGCACGCGGGCAAATCGACCGGCCTGATAGGCGGCAAGAGCATCGACTGTGATCCGGCCATCGGCGACCGGGCTGCTATAGGTGCGGGGGCCGGGGGTGAACAGGGCAGCCAGGTTCAGCCCGTCGACCAGAATGTCGGCTGGCAAGGCGCGCAGCTTTGCCAGCGCATCGGGCGCATCGGGCGCGACACCCTTCTTCCCGGCAAAGGTCGCGCCCACATTTTCTGCGGACGCCACCGTTGCCTCATCCATCAGGCGCGGGCCGCCCGACTGGATCACCGCCTTGTGAAACAGGCCTTGCGCCATGGGCGATGTCAGCATTGCGTGGACCGACATGCCGCCCGCGCTTTCGCCGACGATCGTCACATTGGCCGGATCGCCGCCAAAGGCCGCAATGTTGGTCTGCACCCATCGCAGCGCTGCGATCTGGTCCATATAGCCATAATTGGCCAGCAGCCCCTTGTCGGGATCGGCCTTTGTCAGCGCGGGATGGGCGAAGGTGCCGAACCGGCCGAGCCGATAGTTGAAGCTGACGACCATGATGCCCTGCCGCGCCAGCGCCGCGCCGGCATAGGTGGGCGGGGAAGAGCCGCCATTGACGAAGCCGCCGCCATAAATCCACACCATCACCGGCAGCTTGGACTTGCCCTTGGCCCCCGCCGGTTTCCATATATTCATATAGAGGCAATCTTCGGCCGGCGGCGTGCCGAGCGGGGCGGCATCGCTGGGGAAGGGCAGTTGCATACAGTCATGCCCGTAA
>JAGVJS010000010.1 GCA_020051025.1 Sphingobium sp.
GCGCGCGCTGGTGGCGCAGGGATGGGATATCGACATTCGCGCCCATCACCGGCGCGGCGGGGCCGTGCTGGGCCTGTGCGGCGGCTATCAGATGCTGGGGCGGATGATCACCGACCCCGACGGGCTGGAGGGACCGGCGGGATCGGTTGCCGGCCTTGGCCTGCTCGACATCGACACCCGCTTGACCGAAGGCAAGACGCTGGAACAGGTGCAAGGCCGTGCGCTCGACGCCGATTTTAGCGGCTATGAAATGCATATGGGCGTCACCACTGGTCCCGACTGCGAACGCCCCTTTGCCCGGCTCGACGGCACACGTCCCGACGGGGCGATCAGCAGGGATGGACGAGTGATGGGCAGCTATGTCCATGGCCTGCTGGGCAGCACCGCCCTGCGCGATGCGCTGTTGCGGCGGCTGGGAAGCGAATCATCCGGGGCGGACTATGACCGGTCGGTCGAGGATGCGCTGGACGAGATTGCCGCGCTGCTCGAAACGCATGTCGATATCGACGCGATGGTCGCGCTGGCGATGGGGTGAGGGCAAAGAAAAAGGCGGCTCTCGCCGCCTGATCTTCCACCCTGAAAAGGGAGAATGGTGCACCCGGAACGATTCGAACGTCCGACCCTCAGATTCGTAGTCTGATGCTCTATCCAGCTGAGCTACGGGTGCACTTTTCTCTGCAAAGGCAAAGGCTTGAAGCCCCAACCTCTAACAATGTTTCCAATGGTGCACCCGGAACGATTCGAACGTCCGACCCTCAGATTCGTAGTCTGATGCTCTATCCAGCTGAGCTACGGGTGCGTTGGAGAGGCGCAAATAGAAGCGGTTAGCGGATTGGGCAAGCCCCTTTTTTCTCTTTCTTGCACTTTTATGGCCGGGCAACTTTTCCGCCCTGATTTTCGTTGGTGCAGGCAGGAGGACGCGATGATGAGCTTCAATCTGAACGAGCTTGCCCTGTTGCTGATCGCACTGGTCATCGGCTGGCTTCTGGGCCTGATGATGAGCGGTCGCGGCAAATATCGGCGGTTGTGGCGCGACGAGCAGATCGCCCATCGCCAGGCGATCAAGGACCGCGACGCGCGGCTCGAAGCGGCAAACAGCCGCATCGCTGAACTGGAGCGCCAATCTGCCGGACCAATCGGCCCCGGCACGGCCACCGCCGTAGCCGGCGCGGTGCATGGTCGGGACGATCTCAGCCGGATCAGCGGCATCAGCCAGGCGCAGGAGGTGGCGCTGAACGAAGCCGGCTATCATCGCTACAGCCAGATCGCCGCCCTCAACGCCGAGCAGGAAGCGACGCTGGAGGCGCGGCTGGGCCTGAAGCCGGGCACGATCGGCCACGAAAACTGGCGCCAGCAAGCCCATGATTTGGAGAATGGCCACAAACGCAGCCTGTTCGGCTAACCGAACCGCCCTGCAAAGAAAAAGGGCGGGGTTTGATGCCCCGCCCTTTCCTTTTATCTCACTTCCTGGCCAGCGCCGCCTGCGCGGCTGCCAGTCGGGCGATTGGCACACGGTAGGGCGATGCCGACACATAATCGAGGCCGGTCTGCTCGCAGAAGGCGATCGAGGCCGGATCGCCGCCATGTTCGCCGCAAATCCCCAGCTTGATGCCGGGACGGGTCTTGCGGCCCCGCTCCGCCGCCAGTTCGATCAACTCGCCCACGCCTTCCACGTCGATGCTGACGAAGGGATCGCGGGCGAAGATGCCCTTGTCCACATATTGCGTCAGGAACCGGCCGGCATCGTCGCGGCTGATGCCGATCGTCGTCTGCGTCAGGTCGTTGGTGCCGAAGGAGAAGAATTCGCCCACTTCGGCGATCTCACCAGCCTTCAGCGCCGCACGCGGCAGTTCGATCATGGTGCCGACCAGATAGTCGACGCTGCTGCCCTGCTCCTCGAACACGTCTGTCGCGACGCGATCGACGATCGCCTTCATCAACTCCAGTTCCTTGCGGGTCGCGACCAGCGGGATCATGATCTCCGGGATCGGCGCATCGCCGCTGCGCTGCTTCACGATCAGCGCCGCTTCGAAGATCGCACGCGCCTGCATCTCGTAGATTTCGGGATAGGTCACGCCCAGGCGGCAACCACGATGACCCAGCATCGGGTTGAACTCATGCAGTTCGGCCGCACGGCGCTTCAGCGCTTCCACGCCCACGCCCGCAGCCTTGGCCACTTCCTCGAACTCCGCTTCGCCATGCGGCAGGAATTCATGCAGCGGCGGATCGAGCAGGCGGATCGTGACCGGCAGGCCAGCCATCACCATGAAGATCTGCGCGAAATCGTCCCGCTGTTCCGGCAGCAGCTTGTCAAGCGCAGTGCGACGGCCCTTCTCGCTGTCGGCCAGGATCATCTCGCGAACGGCGGTAATGCGGGCCGCGTCGAAGAACATATGTTCGGTACGGCACAGGCCCACGCCTTCCGCGCCGAACTCCCGCGCGACGGTGCAGTCCTGCGGCGTTTCGGCGTTTGCGCGCACCTTCAGGCGGCGGACCTTGTCGGCCCACACCATCAGCGTGCCGAAATCGCCGGCCAGTTCCGGCTGCACGGTCGGCACTTCGCCAGCCATGACTTCACCGGTCGACCCGTCGATGGTCAGGATATCCCCTTCCTTCAACTCACGGCCGCCGATCTTCAATATCTTGTTGGCATTGTCGATCGACAGGCCACCCGCGCCGGACACACAGGGACGGCCCATGCCGCGCGCCACCACGGCCGCGTGGCTGGTCATGCCACCACGCGCGGTCAGGATGCCCTTGGCCGCGTGCATGCCGTGAATATCTTCCGGGCTGGTTTCGACACGCACCAGAATGACGGCGTCACCCAGTTCGTTGCGACGCTCTGCGGTGTCGGCATCGAACACGATCAGGCCCGATGCCGCGCCCGGCGAAGCCGGCAGCCCCTTGGTCAGCACATCGCGCGGCGCCTTGGGGTCAAGCGTCGGGTGGAGCAACTGATCGAGCGCCGCGGGATCGACGCGGGCGACGGCTTCCTCTTCGGTGATGAGGCCTTCCGACGCCATATCCACGGCCATCTTCAACGCGGCCTTGGCGGTGCGCTTGCCCGAACGGGTTTGCAGCATCCACAGCTTGCCCTGTTGCACCGTGAATTCGATGTCCTGCATGTCGCGATAATGGGTTTCGAGGATTTCGAACACCTTCGCCAGTTCGGCATAGGTTTCCGGCATCGCCTCTTCCATCGACAGCGGCTTGGCCCCGGCCCGTTCGCGCGCGGCCTTGGTCAGATATTGCGGGGTACGGATGCCGGCGACGACGTCCTCACCCTGCGCATTGATCAGATATTCGCCATAATAGGCATTCTCGCCGGTCGACGGATCGCGGGTGAAGGCGACGCCGGTGGCCGAGGTTTCGCCCATATTGCCGAACACCATCGCCTGCACATTGACGGCGGTGCCCCATTCGCCGGGGATATTGTTCAGGCGGCGATAGACCTTCGCCCGCTCCGACTGCCACGATCCGAACACGGCCGAAATCGCACCCCAGAGCTGGTCATGCACATCCTGCGGGAAGGGCTTGTTCCACAGCTTCTGGACAAGCGCCTTATATTCGGCGACCAGCGCCTTCCAGTCGTCGGCGGTCAGCTCGGTGTCGAGTGTATAGCCATTATCTTCCTTGGCGATTTCGAGCGCTTCCTCGAACGCGCCATGGTCCAGTTCCAGCACCACGTCCGAATACATCTGGATGAAACGGCGATAGCTGTCCCAGGCGAACCGTTCGTCGCCCGACGTCGCGGCCAGCCCGACGACGGTTTCGTCGTTCAGGCCAAGGTTCAGGACGGTGTCCATCATGCCCGGCATCGACGCGCGCGCGCCCGAACGAACCGACACCAGCAGCGGATCGGCGGCGTCGCCGAATTTTTTGCCGGTGATGCCCTCGATATGGGCAATGCCGTTCGCGACTTCCGCGTTCAGGCTCTCGGGATATTTGCCACCGTCGACATAATAGCGGGTGCACATTTCCGTCGTGATGGTGAAGCCCGGCGGGACCGGCAGGCCGATCGCGGCCATGCCGTCCAGATTGGCGCCTTTGCCGCCCAGCAGATTGCGGTCGCCCTTGCCACCATCATCGACGCTGCCGCCGAAACGATAGACATAACGGGTCGCGCTGCTGTTCATGATGGCCTCTTCCGTCGTAACCATAAGATCCGGCTCTCCCTGCACTGATTGCCGTGGATTGTGCATTGCAACAATAGCGTCGCAATTAGCGTCATATTGCGAAATGGAATAGGATATATGCGGCTTAACTTCGCATATTTCCCGTCATTTCTGATATTTTAGTACGTCACCCCGTAATTTTCGAAAAGTCAGCTACGCTATGGACCGCACCGCGAACGCGCGCCAGCAAGGCAAGGCGACTCGCGCGCTTTGCCGGATCGGCGTCGTTGACGGTGACCGTTTCGAAAAAGCCGTCGATCGGCGCACGCAGCGATGCCAGCGCGGCCATGGCCCTTTCGAAATCCTCCGCCACAACGGCCTCAGCCGCGCGTGGTTCCGCACCGTCGAGCGCGGCCAGCAGGTCAGCTTCGGCCTGTTCGGGCGTGTAGGACAGTTCTTTATTCGTCGTGCCAGCGAAAGCTGGCATCTCAGGCGGTGGCGCACTATCGCCCGAGACCCCAGCCTTCGCTGGGGTGACGGAAAGATCGGGCGCTTCCTTCTTCAGGATATTGGCGGCGCGCTTGTAGCCGGCGAGCAGGTTCACGCCATCATCGGTCGCAACGAAGGACTGAAGCGCCTTAACTCGGGCCAGCAGGCGGACCAGATCATCCTCACCGCCGAGCGCGAATACCGCGTCGATCAGGTCGTGCCGGACGCCGGCTTCCTTTTGCTGGACCTTGAGGCGGTCGGCGAAGAAGTCGAGAAGATCCCCTTCTGCCACTGGCATGCGAATGGCGTTGGCTGCGACGATCTGTATGACGCCAAGTGCGGCGCGGCGCAAAGCGAATGGATCGCGCGAGCCGGTTGGTTTCTCATCAATGCCGAAGAAAGAGCGCAGCGTATCCAGCTTGTCCGCCAAACTCACCGCCACCGTCACCGGCGCAGTCGGCACATCGTCGCCCTGCCCAACCGGTTTGTAGTGGTCGCGGATCGCATCGGCCACCGCATCGGGCAGGCCTTCGGCGCGGGCATAATAGCCGCCCATCACACCCTGCAATTCGGGGAATTCGCCGACCATTTCGGTGACGAGGTCCGCCTTGGCCAGACGTGCGGCCTGTTCGGCGAGGTCAGCCAACTCTTCCTTGTGCTCCTGCGAACGCAGGAGCCCAGGGCCAGATTGCGCTTCGTCGCACTGGGCTCCTGCCGTCGCAGGAGCACTGGAACCGACAATCCCCTCTTCCACCAGCCAGCGGGCCAGCTTGGCGACCCGCTCCACCTTGTCCGCAACCGTGCCCAGCTTCTCATGGAACGTAATCCGCTCCAGCTTCTTCGCCTGCTCGGCCAGCGGCGTCTTGCGGTCCTGCTCCCAGAAGAAGCGGGCATCGCTCAGCCGCGCGGCCAACACCTTGCGATTGCCGGCGATGATCGCCGCGCCGCCATCCTTCGCCTCGATATTGGCGGTGCAGATGAAGGCGGGCGCCAGCTTGCCGGCCGCATCCCGCAGCACAAAATATTTCTGGTTGATCCGCAGGGTTAGCTGAATGACTTCAGGCGGCACCTCGAGGAAGGCCGGGTCGAAATCGCCCAACAGCGGCACCGGCCATTCGGTCAGCCCCGCATTTTCCGCGATCAGCCCCTTGTCCTCGATCACGCTGTAACCATGCGCGGCAGCGGCTTCGTCCGCCTTGGCCGCGATGATCGCCTGCCGCTCCTGATGGCTGGCGATGACATGGCAGGCGCGCAGCTTCTCGACATAGTCATGCGCGCCGCCGATGGTGATCTCACCAGCATGGTGGAAGCGATGGCCGAGCGTGGCGTAGCCGGACCGCACGCCCTCAATCTCGATATCGACAAGCTCTTCGCCCAGGATCGCGACAATCCCCTTGAGCGGCCGCACCCAGCGCAGGCTCTCGGTCGTCTGGCTCGCCGTGCCCCAGCGCATCGACTTGGGCCAGGGGAAGGCGCGGATGACGGCGGGCACGGCCTGCGCCAGCACATCGGCGGTCGCGCGGCCGGGCTTGTTTACGACGGCGAACCACACGCCGTCGCGATCTTCCAACTGGTCCTGGGTCAGGCCGGTCTTGCGCAGGAAGCCGTCCAGCGCCTGCGCCGGTGCGCTGGTGCGCGGGCCTTTAAATTCTTCGCTGACCGCCGCGGTTTCCAGCGGCAGGTCGCGCGCGATCAGCGCCAGACGGCGCGGCGTCACGAAACTGTCGATCGCGGCGGGCTTCAACCCGGCCTTGGCCAGTTCCTCGGCAAAGAGGCGGACAAGGTCGTCGGCGGCCTTCAACTGCATCCGCGCCGGAATTTCTTCGCAGCGAATTTCGAGGAGGAAATCAGTCATGGGTCAATATTTCCGTTCGTCTCGAGCGAAGTCGAGAGACATGGAGGACAGGTGGTTCGCGCGTGTCTCGACTGGGCTCGACACGAACGGCCGTGGGGTGAGGCCGGCGCCGCTCACGCGGCCCACCCGTTCACTTCCATCCACTTTTCGCAGCTGCCCTTCGCCATGTCGCGCACCTGGCCCATATAGCTGGCGCGTTCCTGCACGGAGATCACGCCGCGCGCCTGAAGCAGGTTGAAGGTGTGGCTGGCCTTGATCGCCTGTTCGAACGCAGCCAGCGGTACGCCGTTGTCGATGCACTGGTCATATTCCGCGCGGCAATCCTTGAACCAGCGGAACAGCTTTTCGGTGTCGGCGACCTCGAAATTCCATTTCGACATCTGCCGCTCATTTTCGAGGAAGACGTCGCCATAGGTGACGCCGGCATCGTTGAATTTCAGGTCATAGACGCTGTCGACGCCCTGAATATACATGGCCAGCCGTTCGAGGCCGTAGGTCAGTTCGCCCGCGACCGGCTTGCAGTCGAAGCCGCCCATCTGCTGAAAATAGGTGAACTGCGTGACTTCCATCCCGTCGCACCACACTTCCCAGCCAAGCCCCCAGGCGCCCAGCGTCGGGCTTTCCCAGTCATCCTCGACAAAGCGGATATCATGCACCAGCGGGTCGATGCCGATCTCCACCAGCGACCCCAGATACAGCTCCTGAAGGTTCGCCGGCGACGGCTTCATGATCACCTGATACTGGTAATAATGCTGGAGCCGGTTCGGGTTTTCGCCATAGCGGCCATCCGTGGGCCGGCGGCTGGGCTGCACATAGGCGGCGTTCCAGGCGTTCGGTCCCAGCGCGCGCAGCGTGGTCGCGGGGTGGAAGGTGCCCGCGCCGACCTCCATGTCGAGCGGCTGGAGAATGACGCAGCCCTGCTTCCCCCAATAGGCATGCAGGGTCAGGATCAGGTCCTGGAAGGAAAGCACTTTGCCTTCGGCCACGGATAGTCCTCAAAAATTGCTCTATAGAATGTCGCGCGCCTTGGCGCATGGCAGTCATAGGGTCAAGGGAAAGCGGCGGCAAACAGGGTTAAACGGCTTGCCCTTGCGCCGCCCTCTCCCCATTGAAGGAGGCATGAAGATGCTCCCCACCCTGTTCCGGGCGCTGCCCCGCACCATCGCTGCCACGCTGCTGATGATCGGCGGCGTGGCGCAGGCCCGCACGGCCGACAACCTCGACCTTCGGGCCACCCCTGCCCTGTGGCAGGTGCAGGATGCCGACACCACCATCTATCTGTTCGGCACCGTCCATGTGATGAAGCCGGATATCGACTGGTTTCACGGCGACGTGAAGCGCGCCTTCGACCGGTCCGATACGCTGGTGCTGGAGATTATCGAGCCGGATGATCCACAGGCGATCGGCACGGCCATGGCCGGCATGGCGCTGGCAAAGGACGGGGTGAAGCTGTCCGACCGGCTCACGCCCGAAGCCCGCGTCAAATATCAAGCGGCGATGGAAGCCAACAGCCTGCCCTGGCAGACGTTCGACATGTTCAACCCGTGGATGAGCGGCATGGCCCTGTCGGTCGCGCCGCTCGAAAAGCTGGGCTACAAAAATGATCTGGGCGCGGAGAAGATCCTGCGCAGCGCCGCCACCACCGCCGGCAAGAAAGTCGATGCGCTGGAGACGGTCGAGCAGCAATTGGGCTTCTTCGCCGGCCTGCCGATGGAACAGCAAGTGCAGTTCCTGAACGCCACGGTCGACGGGCTGCCCGACATGGAAAAGGAATTTGGCGACCTGCTGCGCTACTGGCGGACCGGCCAGCCGGACAAGCTGGCGAAATCCATGAACGAATCGCTCGAAACCACGCCGGAGCTGGCGCGGGTGCTGCTGACCGGCCGCAACGCCAACTGGGCCAAGTGGATCAAGGCGCGCCTTGCTCAGCCGGGCACCGTCTTCGTCGCGGTCGGCGCGGGCCATCTCGCCGGCAAGGGCAGCGTGCAGGAACAGCTCAAGGCGCTGGGCGTCCCGACGAAACGCCTCAAGGAGGTCAAGCCATGAAGCCGATCCTCACCCGCCTGCTGGCACTGTTAGCGCTGACGCTGGTCGCGGCTTGCGGAGAGGAACCCGCCCCTCCCGCCAAGACAGAGGGCGGCCCGGCCCTGTGGCAGGTGCAGCGCGGCACCTTCAACGGCTGGCTGTTCGGCACCATCCATGTCCTGCCCAAGGGCGTGGCGTGGGAAACGCCGGCGATCAAGGAAGCCATGGGCGCATCCGACCGGCTGATCCTGGAAGCCGCCGACTTGCAGGATGAACAGAAGACGCTGGCCCTGTTCGAAAAGATGGGCCGCAGCCCCGGCCTGCCGCCGCTGGAAAAGCGCGTCCCCGATGGCGAGCAGGCGGCACTGGGCAGGATCATGGCCGATGGCGGCACCAACAGCCAGCTTCTGTCCGGCTATGAAAGCTGGGCCGCCGCAATGCTGCTGTCTGCCTCCAGCCAGGAGGGGCTGAACGTCAGCCAGAGCGACGGCGTCGAACCAGTGCTGATCGCCGCTTACAAGAAAGCCGGCAAGCCGATCGGCGGGCTGGAAACGGTAGAGCGCCAGTTTGCCGCCTTCGACACGCTGCCTGATAGCGCGCAATCGGCGCTGCTGGTGCAGACCATCCATGAAGCCAAGGGGATGAAGGCGCTCTACGACCGCATCCTCACCGCCTGGTCGAAGGGCGATATGGAGGCGATCGCGAAGGAAGACAAGGTCGGCGAACAGCCCGACCCGATGGTTGAGGAAGCGGTGCTGGTGGAGCGCAACCGCGACTGGGTGAAGGCGATTGAGCCGATGCAGGGCCGCCCCTTCATCGCCGTGGGTGCGGGTCATCTGACCGGGCGCGAGAACCTGATCGACCTGCTGAAGGCCAAGGGGTTCACGATCACGCGGGTGCAATAACTCCATCCGTCATCCCAGCGAAGGCTGGGATCTCACTTCGATCTTGCAGCCCCGATTAAAGGCAGAGAGATGCCAGCCTTCGCTGGCATGACGAAATAGGGATTGCCGCACCCACCCCTTGCCTTTCCGCCATTTCCTGCTAAAGGGCCGCCTTCCCGCGATGGTCATCCCTGGAGGCGTGGCGGGAAACTTGTATCAATTTGCTTTTGGAGACACGCAATGAGCGAGCAGCTTACGCTGTCGGCCGAGGCACGCGATCGGGCAGGCAAGGGAGCCTCCCGCGCCCTCCGCCGTGAGGGCCGCGTACCCGCCGTCATCTATGGAATGAACGAAGAACCCCTGTCGATCCATGTCGAGGAAAAGCTCCTCAACAAGCAGCTCGGCACCGGCCACTTCTTCAATTCGGTCATCATGGTCGAAGTCGGCGGCAAGACCGTCCGCACCCTCGCCAAGGACGTGGCCTTCCACCCCGTCACCGACCGTCCGCTGCACGCTGACTTCCTGCGCGTTTCGGAACATGCCACCGTTCACGTCCATGTGCCGGTGCGCTTCGCGAACGAAGACGCTTCGCCGGGCCTGAAGAAGGGTGGTGTGCTGAACATCGTGGCGCACGACATCGAACTGGTCGTCGACGCCGCCAACATTCCTGACGAGGTCGTTGTCGACCTGACCGGTCTGGAAGTCGGCGAATCGCTGCACATCAGCGCCGTGACCCTGCCCAAGGGCACCAAGGCTCTGCATGCCGACACCGACTTCAGCATCGCCACCGTCGTGGCCCCCTCGGCTCTCAAGAGCGCCGAAGGCGAAGCTGACGCGGAAGCTGCTGCCGAAGGCGAATAAGCCTTTCTGCCTACGTTACGACGTAAACAGCCCCGTTCGGGCTGAGCGAAGTCGAAGCCTTCAACTGAGCGAAGCGAAGTTACCCTTCACTTCGCTCAGGCAGGCCCTTCGACTTCGCTCAGGGCGAACGGGGTTTTGTTATGGGAGATGAGTGTCATGCAGATCTGGGCCGGCCTCGGCAATCCGGGGCAGCAATATGCGATGCACCGGCACAATGTCGGCTTCATGGTCGCGGACCTGATCGCCGACATGTATCGTTTTTCTCCCCCGAAAAAGCAGTTCCAGGGCTGGGTGCAGGAAGGGCGGATCGGCACGGAAAAGGTCGTGCTGATCAAACCCGCCACCTTCATGAACGAAAGCGGCCGTTCGATCGGCGAAGCGATGCGCTTCTACAAGCTTACGCCGCAGGACGTCACCGTCTTTCATGACGAACTGGACATCGTCCCGATGAAGGTCAAGGTGAAGCGCGGCGGCGGTAATGCCGGGCATAACGGCCTGCGCTCCACCGACGCGCATATCGGCAATGATTTTCGCCGCGTCCGCATCGGCATCGGTCATCCGGGGCACAAGGACAAGGTCCATGGCTATGTGCTGGGCAATTACGCCAAGAGCGAGATGGACGCGCTGGCCGACATGCTGGGCGCGATCGGCGTGGAGGCGGAATGGCTCACCAGGAATGACGACGTCCGCTTCATGAATGAGGTCGCACGGCGGCTCGCTGACTGATCGGCCTGAACTTTAAATTCCTTAACCCGTTTGCGCACTGCAACATTGCCGGGCCATAAGGCCAAGGAATGTTGCAGTGCGCACACGCAGTTCAGGGGATTTTGGGTGATTCAGACCGTTTCCACGACGCCGTTCAACGACCAGAAGCCCGGCACGTCCGGCCTGCGCAAAAAAGTCCGCGTCTTCCAGCAGCCCCATTATGCGGAAAATTTCGTCCAGTCGGTGTTCGACAGCCTGGACGGCTATGCGGGTGAAACTTTGGTGGTGGGCGGCGATGGCCGCTACCTGAACCGCGAAGTCATCCAGATCGTCATCAAGATGGCCGCCGCTAACGGCTTTGGCCGCGTGCTCGTGGGTCAGGGCGGCATCCTCTCCACCCCCGCCGCCTCGCATCTGATCCGCTCCTCTGGCGCGTTCGGCGGCCTCGTCCTGTCGGCCAGCCATAATCCCGGCGGCCCGGACGAAGATTTCGGCATCAAATATAATATCGGCAATGGCGGCCCCGCGCCCGAAAAGGTGACGGACGCCATCGCAGCCCGATCGCTGGTGATCGACCGCTACCAGATCCTCGACGCCGCCGATGTGGATATCGACACGATCGGCACCAGCCAGCTGGGCGACATGCGCGTCGAGGTGGTCGATCCGGTCGCCCTCTACGCCGACCTGATGGAAAGCCTGTTCGATTTCGCCGCCATCCGCGCGCAGATCGCCGGCGGCTTCACCCTCGCCTTCGACAGCATGAGCGCCGTCACCGGCCCCTATGCGGTGGAGATTTTCGAACGCCGCCTCGGCGCGCCCGGCGATACGGTGATGAACGGCACGCCGCTGCCCGACTTCGGCCATCATCATCCCGACCCCAATCTGGTCCATGCAAAGCAATTATACGACCGGATGATGGCCGCCGACGCGCCCGATTTCGGTGCAGCATCGGATGGCGACGGCGACCGCAACCTCATCATCGGCCGGCACAGCTATGTGACACCATCGGACTCGCTGGCGGTGCTGGCCGCCAATGCCCATCTGGCGCCGGGCTATGCGGCCGGCCTCAAAGGCATCGCCCGCTCCATGCCGACCAGCGGCGCGGCTGATCGCGTCGCGGAAAAGCTGGGCATCCCGCTCTACGAGACCCCGACCGGCTGGAAATTCTTCGGCAATCTGCTCGACGCCGGCATGGCGACCATCTGTGGCGAGGAAAGCGCCGGCACCGGATCGGACCATGTCCGCGAGAAGGATGGCATCTGGGCGGTTCTGCTGTGGCTCAACATCCTTGCCGTGCGCCAGCAAAGCGTGGCGGCCATCATGGCCGATCATTGGGCGACCTATGGCCGCAATTACTACGCCCGCCATGATTATGAAGCCATCGCCAAGGACAGGGCCGACGCGCTGATGGCGGCCTTGCGTGCCAGCCTTGCCACTTTGCCGGGCACCAGCAACAGCGGTGGCACGGTGAAGAACGCCGACGATTTCGCCTATACCGACCCCACCGACCAGTCCGTCAGCCGCAATCAGGGCGTGCGCATCCTGTTTGAAGACGGATCGCGCGTCGTGTTCCGCCTGTCCGGCACCGGCACCGAAGGCGCAACGTTGCGCGTCTATATCGAACGCTATGTCGGCCCGGACGGCGATCTGGGGCTGGCCACCGCCGACGCCCTCGCCCCGCTGATCGCCGCTGCGCAGGAGGTTGCCGACATCAGCGGCTATACCGGGATGGACCAGCCCAGCGTCATCACCTGATCGCGTTGAAAGTCCGGCGCAAATCATGGTTGCGCCGGACACAAACTCACATCCGGGAAACAGGATAGCAATGCGCGCGCATTATGGCGTCAAGGCGTAGGATAGATTCGCCATTTTCCGTTCGTTTCGAGCGTAGTCGAGAAACTGGAAGGTCGCGCTATCCGCTTCTCGACTTCGCTCGAAGCGAACGGATCAATGTCATTCCGTCCGAAAGACGGGATCATTTGCTGTTTCAGGGACCATCATGCGCCGCCTTGCCTTTTGCCTGTCCGCCTGCCTTGCCATCCTCTCCAGCCCGGCCGGTGCGGCGACCCGCGAAGACGAGCAATTCTGGCTCAACCTGACCGCCATGGGGTCGATCAAGGACGAACTGGTCTATTTCGCGGAAATCCAGCCGCGAATCGGCGACGGCATATCGCGCGTGGATCAGTCGCTGTTCCGCGGCGCGCTGGGCTGGAAACTCTCGCCCACCATGACGCTCTATCAGGGCTATGCCCATGTCGTCGTGCCGATCGAGGGTGGCAAGGATATCAATGAGGAGCGCAGTTTTCAGCAACTGAGCTGGACGCTGGGCAAGCCTTGGGACGGTGAACTCTCCTCCCGCACCCGGCTGGAGCAGCGCTGGCGTTCGGACGGCGACGATATGGGGTGGCGCCTGCGCGAAATGCTCCGCTACGAAAAGCCGCTCAAGCCCGGCAGCGATGCTGTCAACGCGCTGGTCTATGCGGAGGGCTTCGCGGCACTCAACGACACAGATTGGGGTGCGCGCGCCGGCTTCGACCAGCTGCGCAGCTTCGTCGGCGCGGAAATCGGCCTGCCCGGCGCATCGACGCTGGAAGTCGGCTATCTCAACCAGCTGGTCAACCAGCGCGCCGGCAATACGCGCGTCAATCACGTCGCGTCAGTGACGCTGTTCTTCCGCCACTAGGTCAACACAAGCCTTTGATTATAAAAGAAAATAGGATTCAATCGCCACAAACGTCAGCGTAGTTCGACAGAAAATCAAGCTATTACAGCGACTTAAAAATCAAAAAAACCGAAACATCTGTCGCACTCGTTGTCGCAAACGGGGTCAGCGGCCATTGTCCGCGATGATATCCACCCCGGTCTTGCCGCCCGGCGCGTCGGTGAAGAGGATGAAATAGGCGCTGCCATCGGCACTCCGCGTGCCGCCCAGCACATGGTCGCCGCCCATCACCTTATGCTCGCCATCATAGCCGGCACGCCGCGCCAGCGTATAATAATAGTCCATCACGCCCTGCCGCGGCACCGCCGTCACAAAGCTCGCCGCGCGCAAGGTACAGCCATCCGCCTGGGCCCCTGCCGCCTCGGTCAGTTGCGCGCCGGGGTAAAGGGCAAAGGGGTCCGGCAGGCGCTGTGCCCATTCCATCCCGTAATTCAGTTTCTTCGCGCAATTGCCCTTCCCCGCGCCGTCCCGCGCGATCGCGCCCAGCGTCACGGTGGATGCCAGCGCCTCGCC
>JAGVJS010000101.1 GCA_020051025.1 Sphingobium sp.
GCCACCGACAAGGCGGCGATCGAGAAGATCGTGCATGATTATATATTGGAGCATCCCGAGATCATTCCGCAGGCGGTGGAAAAGTTGCAGGCCAAGCGCATGTCGAGCACGATCGACGCCAGCCGCAGCGCGCTTGAAACGCCCTATGCCGGGGCATGGGAAGGCGCGGCCAATGCCGATGTCACCGTGGTCGAATTTTTCGACTATGCCTGCGGCTATTGCCGGGCGTCGTTGCCGGACCTCGCCAAGCTGGTCGCTTCGGACGCGAAGGTGAAGGTCGTCTATCGCGAACTGCCGATCCTGTCGGAGGCCAGCAGCGATGCGGCCAAGGTGTCGCTGCTCGCTGCCGAGCGCGGGCAATATATGCCCTATCACAAGGCGCTCTATGGCGCGGGCAAGGTGACGCGCGAGACGATCCTGGCCGCGGCGGCCAAGGCGGGCCTGACCAGCTCGGAAGCCGAATCGGCGATCGCGTCGACCAAATATGATTCGGAAATCCAGTCCAACATCGCGCTTGCCCAGAAATTGCAGGCCAGCGGCACCCCGACTTTCGTGATCGGCGGTCAGGTGCTGAACGGCGCGGTGGGCTTTGACGCGCTCAAGGACGGCGTGGCGAGCGCGCGAGGGAAGTAAGCGGCATCCGTTCGCTTCGAGCGTGTCGAGAAGCGGGAAGCGCTGCGCCAGCGTTTCTCGACTTCGCTCGAAACGAACGGACTCTTGCCCCCCTCACCCATTGACTTCCCCCCCCCTTTTGCCTATCGGACGCCCCCTGACTGGCGGCCGCTGATTTGGCGGCCCTTTTTTGTCACGCCTGATTCTCTATTTGTCTTTGAGGAATGAACGATGAAGCGCACTTTTCAGCCGAGCAATCTGGTTCGGAAGCGCCGTCACGGTTTCCGCGCTCGCATGGCGACCCCCGGCGGCCGCAATGTGATCCGCGCACGCCGTTCGCGCGGCCGCAAGAGCCTGAGCGCCTGATTTCAACGCCTGAAAATGCTGCTGCGCCGGCCATGGCCATGATGGTCCGGCGCGCGGATTTTCTGGCGGCGAATCGCGGACGTCGCGCACCGATGCCGGGCTTTGTCCTGCTGGTGCGTGAGCGGGGCGATGGCGATCCGGCGATGCGTTATGGCATCACGGTGACCAAGAAAGTTGGCGGCGCCGTCATCCGCAACCGGATGAAGCGCCGTTTTCGCGTTCTGGCGCGCGAACTGCTGCCGCTGCATGGCATTGCCGGCGCAGACCATGTGCTGATCGGCCGCGATGGCGGGATCGAGCGCGATTTCGCGTTGCTGCATGCCGAACTGGGCAAGGCGCTGGGCAAGATCATGGCGCGCCCGATCGACCCGCCACGCGATTCGTCGCGCACGGGCGGCAAGACCAGAGGCCGGGGTCACCCTTCCCGCGACAAGCAGAAGCAGGCGCCCAAGCAGGATAGCGGGGCGTGATCGCCCGCCTGCTGATCCTGATCGCGCGCTTCTGGCAGCTTGGCCCTTCGCGCATCCTGCCCCCCACCTGCCGCTATGCCCCATCCTGTTCCGAATATGGAATTCAGGCCGTGCGCAAATATGGCGCGATCAAGGGTAGCTGGCTGGGGTTCAAGCGGCTAATGCGTTGCCACCCATGGGGCGGGTCGGGCTACGACCCGGTCCCCTGACACCACAGACATAAGACGGCGGAGCCGAAAAGCGTGGACGATAAGAAGAATATCATTCTGGCGGTGCTGCTGACCGCAGCGATCCTGTTCGGCTGGCCCTATGTCTCGCACTATGTCTTCCCGGCGGCCAATCCGCCCGCGACGAAGATCGAGGGCGGCAAGACCACGCCGGTCGCCGCGCCCGGCACCGACACCGCCGATGGCCCCGCCGTGATTCGCGACCGCGCGATCGTGCTGAAGGAAAGCCCGCGCGTGCCGATCCGCACGCCCAAGCTGACCGGCTCCATCAACCTGAAGGGCGCGCGCATCGATGATATCGTGCTGCCGACCTATCAGGAGACGATCGCCAAGGATTCGCCGGCCGTCCGCCTCTACAGCCCCAGCGGCACCGCCGACGCCTATTTCGCCGGCTTTGGCTGGCAGGGCGAGGGCCTCAAGACGCCGACCAAGGACACGGTCTGGACCGCGCAGGGCAGCGAACTGACGCCGACCAGCCCCGTCACCCTGACCTGGAACAATGGCGCTGGCCAGACCTTCGAAATCCGCCTGTCGGTGGATGAAAATTACATGATCTCCGCCGCGCAAAAGGTGTCGAACACCGGCGCCGGCGCGGTGGGCGTGAAGCCCTACAGCTATATCAGCCGCAACGGCATCCCCAAGGATCCCGACACCTGGACCATCCATGTCGGCCCGATGGGCGTGTTCAACGGCGCCGCCAATTATGACGTGAACTACAAGGATCTGGACAAGGGGCCGTCGACCCAGAGCTTCCAGTCCAAGGGCGGCTGGATCGGTTTCACCGACAAATATTGGCTGTCCGCGCTTGTTCCCACCACCGACGCCGATTTCGCAGGCCAGTTCCGCAAGGGTGCCGGCACGCAATATCAGGCCGACGCCGCGCTCGGTTCGACCATGCTCGCCCCCGGCAAGGCGGCGACGCAGACCATCCGCCTGTTCGTCGGCGCCAAGGAAGTGAAGACGCTGGAAGCCTATCAGGATGCCGGCATTCCGCTGTTCGATCGGGCGATTGACTGGGGCTGGTTCTACTGGTTCGAAAAGCCGATCTTCGCGCTGCTGCACTGGCTGTTCGAAACGCTCGGCAATTTCGGCGTGGCGATCATCTGCCTGACCTTCGTGGTGCGTGGCCTGATGTTCCCGGTCGCCCAGCGCCAGTTCGCCAGCATGGTGGCGATGCGCGCGGTGCAGCCCAAGATGAAGGCGCTGCAAGAAAAATATAAGGACGACAAGCAGCAGCTTCAGATGAAGATGATGGAGCTGTACAAGCAGGAGAAGGTGAACCCGCTCGCCGGCTGTTTGCCGATCTTCATCCAGATCCCGATCTTCTTCGCGCTCTATAAGGTGTTGCAGCTGACGATCGAAATGCGTCACCAGCCCTTCGTGCTGTGGATCAAGGATCTGTCCGCGCCCGACCCGATGCACATCCTCAACCTGTTCGGCCTGCTGCCCTTCACCCCGCCCTCCTTCCTGGCGATCGGTGTGCTGGCGCTGCTGCTGGGCATCAGCATGTATTTCCAGTTCAAGCTGAACCCGGCCCAGATGGACCCGATGCAGCAGCAGATCTTCTCGATCATGCCGTGGATGATGATGTTCATCATGGCGCCGTTCGCGGCGGGCCTGCTGGTCTACTGGATTACCAACAACTGCCTGTCGATGGCGCAGCAATGGTGGCTTTATCGCAAGCACCCGGTCCCTGCCCCCGCGACGGCGAAGTAAATCGCGGCACCACGCCCGTTCGTTTCGAGCTTGTCGAGAAACGGGTGCCAACGGTTCTCGACAAGCTCGAACCGAACGGAGTGTGGAATGACAGACGAAGACAACACCGCCCTGATCGAGGAAGCGCGCAAGCTGTTTTCCGGGCCGATCACTTTCCTCAAATCCGCGCCGACGCTGGATTTCCTGCCCGACATGGCGGTGAATGAAGTGGCCTTTGCCGGCCGCTCCAATGTCGGCAAGTCGTCGCTGCTGAACGCGCTGACCAATCGCAACGGCCTGGCCCGTACATCCAACACGCCGGGCCGCACGCAGGAACTCAACTTCTTCGACGTGGGCGATCCGCTGCGCTTCCGGCTGGTCGACATGCCGGGCTATGGCTATGCCAAGGCGCCCAAGGATCTGGTCAAGAAGTGGCGCTTCCTGGTGAACGACTATCTGCGCGGGCGCGCGGCGCTGAAGCGCGCGCTGGTGCTGATCGACAGCCGCCACGGCATCAAGGATGTCGATACCGACATGCTGGACATGCTGGATGGCGCGGCGGTCAGCTATCGCATCGTCCTGACCAAGAGCGACAAGATCAAGGCCAGCGAACTGGCCGCCGTGACGCAAAAGACGGCCGACGCGATCCGCAAGCGCCCGGCCGCCCACCCCGAGATCATCGCCACATCGAGCGAAAAGGGCATGGGGCTGCCCGAGTTGCGCGCCGCCGTGCTGGAAGCCGTCAGTCAGGGATAAGGGACCATGGCCGACGACGATTATGTCTATGACGAAGCGACCGGCGAATGGATCAGCGCCGATGTCGCCGCCGCGCGACCGGGCGCGTCCGATGCCGTGGAGGTGCGCGATTCGGTCGGCAACCTGCTGGCCGATGGCGATCAGGTGACGCTGATCAAGGATCTGACCGTCAAGGGCGCGGGCCAGACGTTGAAGCGCGGTACGCTGATCAAGGCGATCCGCCTGACCGGCGACAGCCAAGAAATCGACTGCAAATATGACGGGATCAAGGGCCTGGTCCTGCGCGCGGAGTTCGTGCGCAAACGGTGAGCGCAAGGGCGGGATCGCTTAGAAGCGGCGGCCCAGCATCCGTTCGGGCTGAGCCTGTCGAAGCCCCGTCCTTTCTTTACAGCGTCGAGCTTTGAAGAAGAAGTGAAGCCCTTCGACAGGCTCAGGGCGAACGGATGTTGGGAATGGGGGACTGGTAGCGCGCCCTCTCCCCGCCCCCTCAAAACAACCGATATTGCGCGTCACCCTGTAGCTTCCAGGTGCCGACCGTCTCATGTCGGGTGCGGCCGACATGGCTGCACACCAGCACCAGTTCGTCCACGCGCCAGCCGAAGCCGTCGATGCGGCGCTGCGCCGGCGGTCCGTCGCGATAGAAGAGCGTCTGGTGCGGTCTGAAGGACCAGTCCTCGCGCGGCGGGGTCGACGATCGTTTCAACATGTCGGCCACCTGTCGCTGCAATCGCGCCAGCGCCGCATTGCTGCGGGACGGGCGCAGCGCCGCCGACCGGCCGCCATAGCTCAGCCGATCAAGCAGCAGGTCGAACGGATCGGCCATGATCCGCGTCGCCGCACCTTGCAACGTCTCGATCAGCGCCTGTGGATAAGTCGGTACATCGGCCGAAATGCCCAGCGTCACATGCTGGTGCGCGGGCAATATCCGCGTCTCCCCGCCTGCCAGTATCTCGGCATAATGATCGATCTGGCGCGCCACCACCGGCGGCGGCTTGACCGCGAAGAACAGGCGATAGGTGGATGCAGCCCGGCGGCCCATGTGACGATTCCCGAATCATGCGACATGTTCGCTATATGTTCCATTCGCCTTTGTGTCGATTGGGCACGGAACCCGAATCGCCCTATCCTGCGTTAAGACCCGATGGAGGAAAGGAGTGAGGCCCATGCAGCACACGATCGCCAGCCTGTCCGAGAAGATGCAGCATATCGATTTTGCGATGCTGTCGACTCATAGCGAGGACGGTCATATCGGCGCCCGGCCGATGAGCAATAATCAGGATGTCGCCCATGGCGGGGACAGCTATTATTTCACCACCGAAGATACGCTGATGGTGCGCGACATAGAGCGCGACCCACGGGTCAGCCTGTCCTTCCACGGCAAGAGCGGGTTGTTCGGCCAGCGCCCGCTGTTCATCGCGCTGGAGGGGCGGGCGGACCTGATCCGCGACCGCAGCCGCTTTGCCGAACATTGGAACCCCGATCTGGAATTGTGGTTCGAGGATGGGCCGGACACGCCCGGCCTGGTGATGATCCACGTCCATGCCGAGCGCGCCCATTATTGGGACGGGCAGGATGAGGGCGAGCTGGAAATCGACGTGATGCACTGATGATGGCGCGCGGCCGGACCATCGCCCGCCACGCGCTCGCCATCGTCTACACGCTCGCCGGTATCGCGCATCTGGCGCGACCGGCCGGTTTTGTCGCGATTACGCCGCATTGGGTGCCGGCGCCCGAGCTGGTCGTCATGTTGACCGGCCTTGCCGAACTGGCCGGTGCGGTCGGCCTGATGATCCCGCCGCTGCGCCGCGCCGCCGGGGTCGGGCTGGCGCTTTATGCGCTGTGCGTATGGCCGGCGAACATCAACCATGCGCTGAACGACATTCCGCTGAGTGGCGTGCACCTGAGCTGGTGGTATCATGGCCCGCGGCTGGCGCTGCAACCGGTCATCATCTGGTGGGCGCTGTGGGCCAGCGGCGCCATCGACTGGCCGTTCTGGCGGCGGCGCTAGACCTGAATTAGCGCATAAGGTCGGTCGAACTTCTGCGACACCACGAACTGCGCGCAGTTGTAGACAGGCACGCCGCGCGGCGTCTTCCCCTCGAACGCGCCGCGATGGGCGTGGCCGTGGACAGCGAAGCGGACATTATCGAACCGGTCGATCGCGTCCGCCAGCCGGGACGATCCAAGGAAGGGGAAAATTTCCGGCGGCTCCCCCACCACCGTCTCCTGAATCGGGGCATAATGCAGCACCGCCACCACCCTGTCCGTGCGCAGCGATCGCAGCGCATTTTCCAGCTTGCGCGCTTCGTTGATCGATTCCTCGACAAAGCCCTTGATCGCGCTTTCCCCGAACGCGCCCAATTCGCCCCGGCCAAAGCCGCCGACGAACCCTTTCACCCCGGCAAAGCCGACACCCTGAATCTCCACCGCCTGCTCGTCCAAGACTGTGACACCCGCGCCGTGCAGGATGCGAGCGACCTCTTCGGGCTGGCCGCATTCATGGTCGTGATTGCCCAGCACCGCGACAGTGGGGATGGTGCAGGCGTGCAGATCCTCCGCCAAAATCTCCGCCTCGCGCGTCTTGCCGAAATTGGTGAGGTCGCCGCACAAGGCCAGCACATCGGCCTTCTGCGAAATCTCTGCGAACATATCGCGATATTTATGCTCCGACTGATCCGTCACATGCAGGTCGCCGATCGCGGCGATCGTCAGGCTGGCTTCATTTGTTGCGGTCATGGCTTTCCTCCAGTCCCTTGCCCACGACATCGGCGAAGCCCCATTCGGTGATGTCGACCAGATAGTCGCGCGGGGACAGCAGACGCCCCCGGCAGACGCGGATTTTTGGCACCGGCAATTCCGCGCGGGTCTGCAACCGGCCCAGCAATTCCTCAAACAGCCAGAGCGGGATGCAATGGCGTTCGGTCGGGTAGATGAAACGGAAATTGAGCAAATGGATGAGCAGCAATTCCCAATGCAGTTCCATCGCATCGAGCAGACGCTGCCAGTCGATCGCCTCATGCTGTTTCAGGATCATGTGCGCGACATCCGCGCCATCATAACGATAACGATCCTGGATGAAGAGCTTCGACAGGATGAACTCGGTCGGCGGGGTGATGCGGACGCGGGTGCCGTAGACATCGGCATGGGCGACGTCGCGAAACCATTCCTCTGTCACCGGCAGGCTGGCCGAGGAGATATTGTAGATGACGTCGAAGAAATTGCCGTCCTTCCAGACCTTGCCGATCCAGCGCTCATCCTCAAATTCGACCTCATGCCCCATATGTTTGAAATGGGCGAGAATGCGGGGCGCATCGCCCGCCTTGCAGAATACGTCCAGATCCTTGGTCGGCCGCACGATGCCGGTATGGCAACCCAGCGCATAAGTGCCCGACAGCATGAAGGGAATGCCCGACGCGACCAGCTCCGCCAGACTATCGGCGTAGAACTGCTTGGCCTCGGGCGGCGGATCGAAGGCGGCGGGATCGAGCGTCATCGGGGCAACCTTCCTCTCCGTGGAGGAATGGGAACGGGCGGCGACGCGGTTCCGTTCCGACAAAGGCCGATAGCCACGCTCAACGGTTGTCTTTCGGGTCCAGCGGCTTAGGGTAGCGGCCACTCTTTCCTGCATTCCGACGAGGCGGCATGACCCGGCACATTCCCTGGATTTTGACCGCCATTCTGGGCGCGGTCGCGCTGACCGTCGTGGCGGTATCGCGCGGCGAGGCGGTCAATGCGCTGTGGATCGTGGTCGCGGCGGTCAGCTGCTTCCTCGTCGCCTATCGCTATTATGCGCTCTACATTGCCCGCCATGTGATGCGGCTCGATCCGTCGCGGCCGACCCCGGCGATCCGCCGCGCTGACGGCCTCGAC
>JAGVJS010000322.1 GCA_020051025.1 Sphingobium sp.
CCGGGCGCCAGATAGCCGCGCGCCGCCTCATCCCGCTGGAGCGCGGTGTCGGTGCGCAGGTTGCGGGCGAAGGCCTCCAGCCGCGCGACATAGGCATCGCAATCGGCCGTGGCATTGATGGTGTGCGCCGTGTTGAGGAAGTCGGGCGTAGAGAAATAGCTGCCGCCCTGCTGGAAGATGCGATAGGGGCGTACGGCGCTGTTGAGGCCGAATTTGGCTGGCGCGACGGTTTGCTGGTCCAGCGCATAGAGGATGACGTCGAGATTAAGGCGTTGCGCGTCGGACAGGCTGGCATTGTTATAGCCCGCCAGTTCCTTGATAGCGGCCTGCGTTGCGGCCAGCCGCTTCATCATCGCCGATTTGCTGTTGTCGTCCAGCAGGCTCTTCGCACCGGCGCGGGCGCCCTTGTCCAGGCCAAGGCTGGTGACGAAGGCCGGTGACAGGTCCAGCTGGCGGTCAAAAATCGCGGCGAAGGTGGCGGAGAGGCGGGCATCGTCGGCGCCGGCTTGCGCAAAGGCGCGGGGTGTGGCGGCGGCGAGCGCAGCGGCACCACTGGTGGCGAGAAATTGACGGCGATCCATGGGCGACTCCCTTATGTCTTTGACAATGGGGCCGAGTGTATTGCGCGACTGGCACGATCCGTCCAGTCGCTTGCAATATTGTTACGATGGCGCGATCTTTTCGATCAGCGCTGTCGCAAACAATATGCCGTCAGAAAGCGGGTAGGTTGGCCGGGTCTTCGGGATCAGCAAGAGGGATCGGCGTGATGGGCGAATGGATGCCGCATTCCACCTTGTCCCATCCGCGCCAGCGACCCGCGCGCGGATCTTCGCCCGGCTTCACCTTCGACGTGCAGGGTTCGCAACCGATCGACAGATAGCCCTGCGCCTCCAGCGGGTGCCGGGGCAGGTTCTCGCGGTCGAAATAGGCTTCCAGATCGGTCTTGGTCCAGTCGCCCAGCGGGTTGAGCTTCAGACGGCCATCCTCCACCTCGAACCGGGGCAGGTTCTGGCGCGTCACCGACTGGAACGCCTTGCGACCGGAAATCCACGCGTCGAGGCCATCCTTGGCGCGCTTCATCGGCTCGACCTTGCGGATTTCGCAGCAGCCATCGGGATCATAGGACCAGCGCAGGCCGGTTTCGTCCTTCTTCGCAATCACGTCAGCGATCGGCGCGACGGTGCGGCTGTCGGTGAAGCCGAAGCGGGCGATGAGCGTATCGCGATAGTTCAGCGTCTCAGCGAACATTTTGAGTGTGTCGACGAAGATCACCGGCACGTTTCTGTCCGCCTTGGCCACCAGATCGAGCAGCACCGCGCTTTCCGTGCCGAAGGAGGAGACGACGGCGACATTGCCGGCAAGCTTCTCCGCAAACACGGTCTTGAGCATGGTCAGCGTATCGACGCCCTCGAACCGCGCGTTGAGCGCGTCGGCTTCCGCCTGGGTAAAGGCTGGGCGGGTGTCGATCATGTCGATCTGGCGAGCGGGTTCAGCCATCAATTTTCTCCGGGTGCCGTTTCGCCCAGACAGGCTGGCGGCCATCGATCGCTTTTTGATAGACGTCGGCATAACGATTGAGCGCGCGCTCGACGGCGGCATCGTCCAGCGCCTTGTTGGGATGGAAACTATCGAAGCCGCAGCGGCGCATGGCGTTGATCTGGTCGACCAGTACGTCACCCACGGCGCGCAGTTCGCCCTGAAAGCCCGATTCCCGCAATATGCGGGCGGCCGAATAGCCGCGTCCGTCGCCATAGGCGGGGAAGTTGACCTCGACCAGCGACAGCCGATCGAGATGGGGCAGCAGTTCGCGGGCATCCTCACCCGGTTCGATACGGACGGCCGTGGCGTTCGACTGACCGGTGAAGGATTCGACCGTGACGGCCGGTTCCTGCGCGGCTTCGCCGTCGCGGAAGGACAGGAACTCAACCATAGATCGCCTCCTTGAAGGGCTTCATGCCGATGCGGCGATAGGTGTCGAGGAAGCGCTCCCCGTCGGTGCGTTCGGCCAGATAGATGTCCGTGACCTTTTCGATCGCGTCGACCACGCCGTCCTCGGAAAAGCCGGGGCCGGTGATCTGGCCGAGCGAGGCGTCTTGCGCGCCCGAACCGCCGAGCAGCAGCTGGAAATTCTCCACGCCCTTCCGATCCACACCCAATATGCCGATATGACCGGCATGATGGTGGCCGCAGGCGTTGATGCAGCCGCTGATCTTCAGCTTCAACTCGCCCAGTTCCGCCTGACGTTCCGCATCGGCGAAGCGCTGCGCGATCTTCTGCGCCAGCGGGATCGAGCGCGCATTGGCGAGCGCGCAATAGTCGAGGCCGGGGCAGGCGATGATGTCGGTGATGAGGTCCAGATTGGCCTCGGCCAGACCCGCTTCCTCCAGCTTCTGCCAGATGGCGTAAAGGTCCGCCTTCCTGACATGGGGCAGGACGAGGTTCTGCGCATGGGTGACGCGCAGTTCATCGAGCGAATATTGCTCGGCCAGCGACGCGACCAGTTCGATCTGCTCGGCCGAAGCGTCACCCGGAATGCCGGTCAGCGGCTTCAGGCTGATATTGACGATCGCGTAGCCCGGCGCCTTGTGCGCCGTGACCTGACGATCGACCCACAGGGCGAAGGCCGGATCGGTGCGGTCCACATCCTCGCTCAGGCCCGTTTCATAGGCGGGGTTGGCGAAGAAGGCGCGGATGCGATCCAGTTCCTCGGTCGGCGGGTTGAGGCCCAGCTCGCGCATATGGGCAAACTCTTCCTCCACCTGGCGCTTATATTCCTCGACACCGATCTCATGGACCAGGATCTTGATGCGGGCCTTGTACTTGTTGTCGCGGCGGCCGTAGCGGTTGTAGACGCGCAGGCAGGCTTCCAGATAGGAGACGATCTCCTCTTCGGCCACGAAGTCGCGGATCAGCGGCGCGACCATGGGCGTACGGCCCATGCCGCCACCGGCATAGACTTCGGCGCCAATCACGCCATCCTTCGACACCAGCTTCAGGCCGATATCATGCAGGCGCATCGCCGCGCGGTCGTCGTCCGACGCGATCACCGCAATCTTGAACTTGCGCGGCAGATAGGTGAATTCCGGGTGGAAGCTCGACCATTGGCGCAGCAGTTCGGCCCAGGGGCGGGGGTCCGCCACCTCGTCGGCGCTCACGCCCGCATATTGGTCCGAACTGATGTTGCGGATGCAGTTGCCGCTGGTCTGGATGGCGTGCATCTCCACCGTCGCCAGCTCGGCGAGGATGTCGGGCGCATCGGCCAGCTTGATCCAGTTATATTGCAGGTTCTGGCGCGTGGTGAAATGGCCATAGCCCTTGTCATATTTGGCCGCGATCTCGCCCAGCTTGCGCATCTGCTTGCCACTGAGCGTGCCATAGGGGATGGCGACGCGCAGCATATAGGCGTGGAGCTGGAGATAGAGGCCGTTCATCAGCCGCAGCGGCTTGAACTGGTCCTCGGTCAGCGCGCCGGTCAGGCGGCGCTGCACCTGATCGCGAAATTCCTCGACGCGGGCGTCGACGATGGACTGGTCGTAGCTGTCGTAGCGATACATGGTCAGATCACCCAGTTGCCGGCGTCGGCATCATTCGGTTTAAGATTGAGGTCGGGGCGCACCGTCGGGCCGAGCGCGCGGATGCGGTCCTTGATATGGGCGGGGCGGATGCCGTCGTCGGTCAGCGTAGCATCGATCACATAAGCGCCCACCACGCGAAGCGCGGCTTCTTCGGTGCGGGCGAGGTCGTCGCCATGGTCGCCCACATCGGCGCTGTCGCCGACTTGTCGCGACCAGCCGTCGCCCGCCCACCAGATGACGTCGCCGCTCACCAGATCATTGCCCGTCAATATCTTCATTCTACCCTATTCCCATCCGGTCCGGTCGTTGCCGAACCTTCCATCGTCCGTATCGTGTCCCGATAGGCGATCAGCACGTCCTGCGCCAGCGCATGGGCTGCAACTTCGCCGACAACGATCAGGGCCGGACTGACGACCTGTTCGCGCATCACCATATCGCCCAAATCGGCAAGCAGGGTGCGGAGCGTCCGCATGTCCGCACGCGTGCCATTTTCCAGTACTGCAACTGGCAGCGCCGGCGACACGCCATCCGCTATCAGCTTGTCGGCGATGTCTGCGGCGGTCGCTACGCCCATATAGATGACGAGCGTGCGCCCTTTTCCCGCAAGGCCGGACCAGTCCTGATCAGTGAGGCCTTTACACTGGCCGGCGACGAAACTGACCGCGCTGGATGCAACACGATGGGTGAGCGGTAGTTGGGCGCAGGCGGCGCTGCCGATCGCGGCGCTGATGCCCGGCACGACCTCTACTGGCACGCCGGCGGCGCGGCAGGCCTCGACTTCCTCGCCACCCCGG
>JAGVJS010000278.1 GCA_020051025.1 Sphingobium sp.
CATCGCCAGCCCGACCAGCCGCGACGTCTTGCCCACCCATTCGCTGCGATCGCCGGCCAGCGTCACCGCCAGGCTCCGTTCGCGCAGCCGGTTGTTTTCCGCCTGAATCACCAGATCGAGCAGGGCCGTGATCCGGCGCAGATCCTGGCTCTTGCCCGCCTGATGGAAACGCGCCAGCGCGGCCATCTTCTGATCATAAGTGGTGCGCAGGCCGATTTCGTTCAGCGTCTTGCCGCGCGCGATGAAGGCATAGCGCAAGGCCGCGACATTGCCCTTCTGCCAGCCGGAATCCCGCGTCGCATAGCTCAGGGCCTTCAACTGGCTGGCCGCGCCACGCCACTGGTCCTGGAACAGGCGGCCGGTATCGGGGTCCAGGCTGATGACATAGCGAGCCAGCGTCACTTCGGACCGGGCGACCCGCGCCTCGAACCCGCGGGCCAGCGCGATCACTTCGAAACTGCTTTGCTGTTCGGCCAGCGCCTGCGCATGGTCGCGCGACGCATTGCTGGCGCTGTAGATGAGCGCGCCCAGCGATCCGATCAACAGCGCCAGCAACAGCGGCAACGCGCGCCGGATCAGCGCGCGGCCCCTGTCATGCAGGTCGTCGGAAAGGTCGGTATCGGCCATCGGACCGTTACACTAGCCGAACAAGGTTAATGGTGAAACATCGGCGGCGAAAAGTTCCATGGACGGACGGCATTCCGTCGCATCCATGGCTCCATCGACCGTATCTTGTCGTTTTCAGGTGATCGCGCCGGTCGCCTTGCCCGCTGCTTCGAACATGCCGATGATCTGCGTCACCTGGTCGTCGCTATGCTCGGCGCACAGCGAGCAGCGCAGCAGGAAGGTGCCGGCCGGGGTTGCCGGCGGGCGTGCCATGTTGACGTACAGGCCCAGTTCCAGCAGCGTCTGCCACATGGCGACGGCCTGCATCTGGTCGGTCAGGATGACGGCGATGATCGCCGATTGCGGCGTCGCGCTGCCCAGCTTGAAGCCGAGGTCGGACAGCCCCTTGTGCAGCCGCTGGCTGTTCTTCCACAAATGCGCGCGCTTTTCGCCCGCATGCATCAGCTTGCGGATGCTGGTCGCTGCGGTGGCAACGACGCTGGGCGGCAGCGACGCGGTGAAGACGTAAGGGCGGCAGACGAGGCGCAAAATCTCGAACTTGGGATGGTTCGATACGCAAAAGCCGCCGACGGTGCCGACCGATTTGGAGAAGGTGCCGACCACAAAGTCGATCTCGCCCTCGACGCCCTGTTCTTCATAGGCGCCCCGGCCATTGGGGCCGAAGAAACCCATGCCATGGGCTTCGTCGCACAGGATCATGCAGTTGGGGTGCTTGCGGATGGCAGCGACCATTTCGGGCAATGGCGCAACGTCGCCCAGCATCGAATAGACGCCTTCCAGCACGACCAGCTTCAGCGCATCGGCGGGCAGGCGGCCCAGCCGCTTGTCCAGATCCTCGACGCTGTTGTGGCGGAACCGCACGATCTCCGCATTGCCGAGGCCACAGCCGTCATAGATGGACGCATGGCTGTCCGCGTCCAGCACGACATAGTCGCCCTTGCCCGCCAGCGTGGAAATGATGCCCAGGTTCGCCTGATAGCCGGTCGAAAAGACCATGGCGCCCGACGTGCCGTAAAATTCCTTGAGCGCGTCCTCGACTTCCTTATGGCCCTGATAGGTGCCGTTGAGGACGCGGCTGCCGGTCGTGCCCGCGCCAAACTCATCCAGCGCCTTCTTGCCTGCCTCGACCACTTCGGGGTCGAACGTCATGCCCATATAATTATAGGTGCCGAGCAGGATGGTTTCCTTGCCCTTGATGATCGCGCGGGTGGGCGACAGCACCTGATCCATCACGATCGCATAGGGATCACGCACGCCGGTCGCCAACAGCGCCTCGCGCTCGTTGATCAGCGGATCGAATTTGGAAAACAGGTCGCGGGTTTCGGTCGCGGTGGCGTCGGTCATAGAAAAATCCGTTCAAGTCAAAACCGCCGTTCGGTTCGAGCTTGTCGAGAACCATCAGCACATGGTTCTCGACAAGTTCGAAGCGAACGGAAGGAGGAAGGGCGTTCAGCCCTTCAGCTTCGCAACCGCGTCCACCAGATGGCCGACAGTCTCGATTTCGGCCTGCATGTTCATGGTGATGATGATGTCGAACTCATCCTCGATGGCCGCGACGAAATCCATCACCGTCAGGCTGTCCCATTCCAGGTCGCCGGCGAAGGTGGTGGCTTCGGTGAGGTCGACGCCCTTCTTGTTGAAGGGTTCGATCTGCGTGGCGACGCTGTCGAAAATTGCGCTGCGATCCGTCATTATCGTCAAAATCTTTCCGTCAAAGCGCGGCCATAGCCGCTCCGCTCCGCCACTTGGCAGCGGAATAAGGCGTCAATCGGGCAACATCGCGCCCGAATGTGCAAGCGAAAATAGGCCGCTTAACGGAAATTGTCGGCGTAGGCCTGCAATTTCAGCGTCTTGGGCGGGGTCGCGATGACGGTATAGGCCACCCCCTTCTTTTCCGCATAGGCAACAGCGGCCTCCTGCGACGGGAAGCTCAGCTTCAGCTGCTGCTGCGTGTCGCCCGACCCGGCCCAGCCGGTCAGCGGATCGGCCTTCTTCGCTTCGGCGGGCGCATATTCCAGCACCCATTTGTGGGTCAGCGCCTTGCCGGACTGGAGGGCGTTCTTCTGGATCTGATAAATGCGCGCGTTCATCGCGAAGGACTCCGTAAATTCGTCATGCTGCGTTGCACCAGCGGCTGCCGCAAAGTCAAGACTTGCGGGCGCCATGTCCTCTGGCATCGGCATTTTTGGTGCGCAACGTCGCGCTGGCCGATGCCGGATCGTCGGGCCAGGGGTGGCGCGGATATCTTCCCCGCATTTCCTTGGCCACATCGCGCCAGTTGCCCGCCCAGAAACCGGGGAGGTCGCGCGTCGTCTGGATCGGTCGCCCGGCGGGCGACGTGAGCGACAGGACCAGCGGAATGCGCTGATTGCCCACGGTCGGATGCTCCGACAGGCCGAACAGCGCCTGCACCCGCAACTCCACGCGCGGCCCGCCCTCGGCTGCATAGTCGATCGCATGATGGCTCCCCGCCGGTGACCGGAAATCAGGCGGGGCCAGTCGGTCGAGCTGGCTCTTGCCATCCCATCCGATAATCCCCTCCAGCACGCCCGACAGTTGCGACCGGTCGATGTCGGACAGTCGCCGCTTGCCCATCAGCAGCGATGGCAGCCATTCATCCAGCGTCTCGATCAGCGCCGCGTCGGACAGCGCCTCCAGCCCGGCAAATTCCCCCCGCATCCGCAGCGATTGCGCCGCTTCCGACCATGGCAGCAGCGACAGGCCACCCTGCCGCACGCCTTCCATCAGCGCCGC
>JAGVJS010000227.1 GCA_020051025.1 Sphingobium sp.
CGCCGCCGCGCTCCAGCCGGCTACGCGCGATATCGGCCGACCGAAGCGGGTGCAACCGCGTCGTGAGCATCAAAGTTGGCGTCAGCGCGATGCGCAATGCGCCGATCCGATCGGTATCGGCGACGTCAAAGTCGCGTTCGAAATCATGCAGGACGCAGCCGACATTGTCCCCGTCCACCAGCGCGCGCTGGTGCGTATCGGGGGCCAGCAGCAGATCACGTATCTGCGGCGACAGTTGATCGGAGGCGGCGATCCATTGCCGCGTGCCATGGTCGGCCAGGTTCAGATGGAGCCAGCGAAAGCTGCCGCCCACTTCTGAGTCGCAGCGGGCGACAGGGCTGATACCCCCGTCACCTGCAAAATCCAGACCCCAGATGAGACCAGGCCCCATGCCCTGTACGGGTATGGGAACCTGGAAGAAGGTTTCCTGTCGGGAGGTCGTATGCCGCTCCCGTCAGAAGATCTGGGCGAAGATCATGTAGAGGCCACCTGCAAGCGCGATCGACACCGGCAGGGTCAAGACCCAGGCCATCAGCAGGTTGCGGATCGTACTCATTTGCAGGCCCGATTTGTTGGCCGCCATTGTCCCCGCCACGCCGGACGAAAGGACATGGGTTGTCGATACCGGCAGACCGAGATGGTCCGCGCCGAAGATGGTGCCCATGGCGACCAGTTCGGCCGAGGCGCCCTGCGCATAGGTCAGATGCGACTTGCCGATCTTTTCCCCCACGGTGACGACAATCCGCTTCCAGCCGACCATGGTGCCGAGGCCGAGGGCAAAGGCGACAGCGACCTTCACCCAGGTCGGGATGAACCGGGTGCCGGCATCCAGCGACTTCTTGTAAGCCGCCAGCGTTTCGTTGCTGGCGGCGGACAGATGCGCTTCCTTGTCCTTACCGAGGCGCTTGATCGCTTCCGATGCGAGATACATGTCGTTGCGGATATTGCTGACGGCAGCAGCAGGTACCTGTGCCAGCGAGCCATATGCGCCGACCTGGCGATCGACGTCCCGGATCACCGCGGCGAGGCCGGGAATCGTTGCGTCCGACAACCTCTTGTCGGCGATATAGGTGGTGACGGCTTTGCGCGCAGCAACGACATCGGTGCCAGCAGTCGGCGCGGCGCCCAGCACATTGGCGGCAGCAACGCTGTTCTGGTGAAATTCGACCGTATAGCGTTCCGGCACGGCGCGGTTGAGCGCATAGGCGGTGGGGACTGTACCGATCAGGATCAGCATGATGAGGCCCATGCCCTTCTGACCATCATTGGAGCCGTGAGCGAAGCTGACGCCGGTGCAGGTGAAGATCAGTAGCGATCGAATCCAGAGCGGCGGCGGTACGCCATCCTTGGGTTCCTGATACAGTTCTTCCTTGCGGATCAAAACCTTCATCGCGATGAACAGCAGCGCAGCGACGCCAAAACCGATCAGCGGCGAGACGAGCAGCGCCTGACCGATTTCGGTGGCCTTGCTCCAGTCGACGCCGGCCGTGCCGCTCTTGCCGTGCATCATCGCATTGGCGACGCCGACGCCGATGATCGAGCCGATCAGCGTGTGCGAGGAGGAAGAGGGAATGCCCAGCCACCAGGTGGCGAGGTTCCACAGGATCGCCGCGATCAGCAGGGCGAACACCATGGCGAAGCCGGCGTTGGAGCCGACTTGCAGGATCAGTTCGACAGGCAGCAGCGACACGATGCCGAAAGCAACCGCGCCGGTCGACAGCAACACGCCCAGAAAGTTGAAGAAGCCGGACCAGACCACCGCGACATTGGCGGGCATGGCATTGGTATAGATCACCGTCGCGACAGCATTGGCAGTGTCGTGAAAGCCGTTCACGAACTCGAAGCCCAGCGCGATCAGCAGCGCGATGAACAGCAGGATGAAGGGCAGATAGGTGGTCGCCTGCACCCCGGCCGAGCTTGCGTCGGCGTAGATGCTGTAGGCGACATAGATGAGCGCGGTCAAAATGGCGGCGCCGAAGCCGATGGTGCCGACCAGCCCCAATCCTTTGTCGAGATCGGGTCGGCCGGGGCTGCCGTCCATGGCTATCGTCGCGTTCATCCGAATCGTCTCCCTGTTCGGGCTAATTGTGAATAAATTCTTGCTAGGCCGCATCAGTGACAGCTTGGTTGCAATGCACGATCGGATAGGAACGTTTGTCGAACGGACACAAGATGCAAGCTGCCGGACTGCCGGATCAGAAGACGATCGTCACAAGGATGGTGTCGGCATAGCTGCCGGGCGGGACATTCTGCCCCGCAGGCACCCGGCCATAGACGGTGGTGGTTTGGTCGACACCCAACAAGGCAGTGAAATTGTTCGTTACGGACAGCGATCCGCCAGTGCCATCGCCCCATATCTGGTTGCGCGCGTTGCTGGTGTAGAGATT
The DNA here is from genome assembly GCA_020051025.1 of Sphingobium sp. Taxonomy (GTDB): domain Bacteria; phylum Pseudomonadota; class Alphaproteobacteria; order Sphingomonadales; family Sphingomonadaceae; genus Sphingobium. The sequence goes on from JAGVJS010000227.1 coordinate 2,388, forward strand.
GTAGCGCAACGTCGATCCTCCACTGGTCAAACTGCGCTGGGCATAAGTGGCGGATGATCCCCGACTCAACTGAATCGTGTAGCTGCCGGCCAGGGCGAGGACGAGGCTGCATCGGACCCGCACCGTGCCCGAACTGTCATTGTCCATGATGGAGACCGGATTATAGTTGCCGAAATCGACGCCGGTGGCGGAAACGGTGCAGGTACATAGCGCCAATATATCGCAGGCGGCCTCAGCCGGCGCGGGCATGGCGAGGGCCGCAAGCGGCACAGCGGTCACACCGAGATAGAAGCGGATGCCCATCCTGTCCCTCCTTACCGCACGCATGGCAGCGGACCTATCGTGGGTAGCACCTGATCGGGCAGGGCGTCGAGCCTGACATGACAGGGGCCGGTGGCCGTATCCACGGTCAGGACCATGCCGACATGCAGATTCTGAAGGAAGACCTCTCCTTCATTACCGACGAAGGATGTTTCCGTGCCAGCAGATACGCTGCTCCCGGCCTCTGCCGGCTTGCCGTCCGGCATCGTCACGATGATCGTGCCGGGCCGCTCCCTGATCGCCACGAAATGCGCGCTGACGGCGCCGCGATAGCGCGGCACCACCAGCAACTGATCCTCCGGCATACGGATGTCGATCGGTATGTCGGCAGCGGAAATGCTGAGCCGGTTGACCTCATATGGGCGCAGATCGGGAATGATCGCCGTGCCGCGCGCATTAGTGCGACCGACAAGGCGGTTTTCCTGATAGACGCGCACGTCCGGCTGGTCGGGAACCCGCACGACCGCGAAGCCGCTCTCCATCTGGCGTGTCGGAAAAATCGCCCCGTCGGCGATCAGCACACCGCCCCGCCCGGTGAAGCGCATACCGGCCTGTCCGCCTGCATGATCGATCTGGGCCGTCATTTCCCCGACATCGCCGCGCCACTGCGCCTCCGCCTGTTGCCGCCCGTTATTGCCGGTGGAATTAGCCAGGCGATAGCCCCAGCCGCCGCTGACCGGCGGCGTACTGCGCACTTCCGCACGCGTGCCGTCCGTCCCGGCCTGAAGATAGGCGCTGCTGCGGGGACCGAAGGGGACGGTCAGGTTGAAGCCCAGACTGGTGTCGCGACCCGTTTCCGAAAATCGGCTGTGGATCGCATAGATGCTGACAAAGGCCCGATCGCGCACAGACAGGCTGTAATTGCCCAACAGCACCTGCGCCCGCTGCCCGTCCGCATAGGTCAGGCTGGTATAGGAAAGGCCCGCCGTGCCCATGCGCCCAAAAGTCAGGCCGCCCGCCGCCTGTAACTGTTCGATGATGCGTTCGGATTCGCGATCGACGCCAATCTCCCGATAATCGCGGCTGGCCCGCTGATAACTGAGAGCGATGTTCCAGTTCGGCGCATTCCGGGCGAACGACGCGCGATAGAGAAGCCCCTGCCCTTCCTGCGCACTGGAGCCGGCGGCGGCCAGGCTGAATTCGCCCAGCGGCACCATCACCATGGTGATGCCCCCGCCGGCCATCTGCGTGTCGCCGCTCGCCTCTGCCCGCCCTTCGATCGTGACCCAGTCCGTCAGGCCGCGGCGATAGGTGCCGGCAACGAACGGATCGGCATAACGGAAACTGCGCAGGCCATAGTCGCGCCGCTCCGCCCCTGCCTCGACCGACCAGGCGGACAGTCCCGCACGCAGCAAACGGCTGCTGACATAATAAGAGGATTTGACCCGCCGCTCGATACCCAGCGGATCGCGGATCACCAGCGTCACCTCCCCCGCGCCGGTGACGAGCGGCACCTGGTTGATGGAGAACGGCCCCTGATCGACATCAGCCTGAAAACGTTGCGTGCCATTGACCAGCAATTCCACATTGGACGGCACCGCGGCGCTGCCGGCCAGCGACGGCGTCGGAAAAGTCAGGAGGCTGGGCTGAAGCGCAAATTCGGTGCCGATCCGCACCCCGCCGAAACGGACCTGACGCGACCAGTCACGGGCGTCGGTCACGCTGTCCCCGATCACCAGCCGCGTCAGGCCGACCGGATCGTCACGCATATAATAGCTGTCGAGCCGTGTCGCCCGACCATAGACGGTGCCATTGCCCAGCAACATGCTGCTCGACACCACGCCCCAGTCGTCGGACATGCCCGCTTCGACAAAGGCGCCGACCCGTGCTTTGTCGGCATATTCGATGGAGAGATTATAGTTGAAGAAAGCCGCGAAGGCACTGTCTGTCGGCTGCGGCACGGCTTGCGCGGCCGATACCCGATTGGCAAGAAAGGCTGCGGGTGGGGCGATGAGCTTGAGTGCCTGCTGCAATTCGTCAAACGCCGCCGTCACCCCGCCAATCGCAGCCAGCGGCACGAAGCGTTCGCCATCCAGCTGGACCGGATCGACCGAGGGGGGGCGGATGCGCCATGCAGCCAGGTCGTCAAGACGAACCAGGAAACCATCGCCGCGTCGCGCGACCAGATAGGTGTCCGGCTGTGGCTGGCCGTTGATGCTGATCGACACGAGCAGCATGGCAGGAGCCGGGTCCGACGCGCCGGGCAGGCCGGCGGGTGCGGGCTCCTCGGACCGGGCGATGCCGCCGGCGCCAAGGATGCCGAGCAACAGCAGCGCCGTTCTAATGGTCCCCGTCGCCATGGGATCCCGTCTGGCTGACGAGATTGACGGAAAGCCGCTGCGTATCGCTGGTCGCGTCCAGCACCAGCTTTTCTCCAGCCCGTATCGGGCCGGGTGTGTCCAGCAGGAAGCTGCGGGTGGCGCCGGGCAGAATATAGATGGATTCCTGTCGCGTGCTCAGGACCGATCCGTCCGCGCGCTTGATATCGATCCGGTTGAGATGGCTGTGCGCGCTCCCGATATTGCGCACGGTCACGCTGACCTGCCTGTCGCCTGCTCCCGAAAGCTGCCAGTCGAGCGTAGGCTGCGCCCCGGCTACGGGCACGAAAATGGGGATGCTGACGCGCAGCAGGGTACGGACTTCGCCGGGCGCCAGCGGGCGCTCGGTCGGGATTTCCTCCAGGAAGATGCGATAGCTTTTCTCGGTCGTTCCAGCCGTGGTGCGCAAACCGAAACGGGCGATCTGCTGCGCACCGGCCGCCACCTCGAACATCGGCGGATTGGCCAGGATATCGCGCGTATCCTCGAACCGGTCCTGCCCATCATCCTGCCGCCAGGCGACGACGCGAACCTGCATTCGGGCCAGCGTATCGCTGCTATTCTCGATTGTCATCGTCTGAACGGGCGTCTTGCCGTCCAGCTGGATCAGCACCGGATAGATTTTCAGCGTCGTGGCACCGGCCGCCGCCGGCACCATCATGGCCATCAGCGCTGTGATCGCGCTACGCAGGAGAGGATGCCGCATCCCAACCTTCGCAGATTGTCGCGTCAGTAGACGACGTTGACGGTGATCGTGTCGCTATAGGCGCCGATCGGCACATTCTGGCCCGCCGCGATGCGGCCGTAGACCGTCAGGCTGGTCGCTCCTACCGGCGCCGTCGCAGCGACCGTATCCGTGCCGGCGGTATTGCCCCAGTTGGTCGTACGGCCGGTTTCCTGATATAGTGCGTAATTCAACAGATTGGCACCATTCGACATCTTGCGCGTGGTGACGGTTGCGCCGGAAGCCGTGCCCTGAGTCAGGCCCACCGTATAGGCCGTGCCCACCGTGCACAATACCGACAAGGTCGAGGTCGCATCGGTCGGTGCCGAGGCGGTCGGATCGTAATTGCCGAACGCGAGCGGCGTTGCCGACACGATGCATGCCTTGATGACTGTTGCGGTCACTGGGAAGGTTGTGGTCGCGGTAGCGGCCTGGGCATTGCTACCGCTCGCGATCATCAACGGAACGGCAAAAAGCGCCGCAACTAGTCGGTAACGGGCCATCATACTCTCCGAACTCAGCATGTCTTGCTGCGGAAAGTATCGCCTCAGAGAGTTAATGGAATCTTACTTTGCGTTTTAGACTTTCGTCGAATCGACCATAATGGATATAAATGCAAAATGATATGAGTCCATAATCGCACAACAATTTGTTTGCTTAAAACTCATATTCAATAAATACGCCGCCATTTGTAGAATTTAAGATATTCGCACCTGCATCGCCAACAACATCATGCACGGCGTTATCAAAATTCGTCTTGCGAACAGTCTTATGGCAAATATTTTTATTGTCACGATCGGAAATAAGGCAAGGCTTTACAACTACAGCACCTACCGTCATGGCCGATTTTGCAGGTATTTCCGCCGATGCCTGAGCCGTCGTCAAAGCGAACGGCAGACCGCAAATCGCCAACATGACGCGATGAAACAATGTGATACCCCCGCTTCGGCAACGCCCATCTGCGTCCGACGAATGCAGCCCCCTGACTCGCCGATACAATCAACCCAATTCTATCGCACTGCGACGTCGGTGGGAAGTTGGATAATTGCCCCTATGCTGGGACATGTGCCGCTTCAACAACATCCCAAAGCGGAAACGGTCCAATTCCAAACCCGCAATTGTGCAAAATATGATGAATGGCCATTTGCTGCCCACATAGAAAGTGGGAAGGCCTGTAATGAAGAAGATCGGTTTCCTGTCCTTCGGTCATTGGTCCGAAGCCCCCTACTCCGCCACCCGATCGGCCCGCGACGTCCTGCTTCAGTCCATCGACCTGGCGGTCGCCGCTGAACAACTGGGCGTGGACGGGGCCTATTTCCGCGTTCATCATTTCGCGCGCCAGCTCGCATCCCCCTTTCCGCTATTGGCCGCAGTCGGTGCAAAGACGAGCCGGATCGAGATCGGCACTGGCGTGATCGACATGCGGTATGAAAATCCGCTTTACATGATCGAGAATGCAGGAGCCGCAGACCTGATCAGCGGCGGTCGGCTGCAACTGGGGATCAGTCGCGGATCGCCCGAGCAGGTGATCGACGGCTGGCGTCATTTCGGCTATGCGCCACCAGAAGGGCAGAGCGATGCCGATATGGGCAGGCACCATGCCGAACTTTTCCTGAAGCTGCTCGATGGCGAGGGCTTCGCCAAGCCCAATCCCAGTCCAATGTTTCCAAACCCGCCCGGATTGTTACGCCTGGAACCGCATGCGCAGGGATTGCGCGAACGCATCTGGTGGGGGTCGGCATCGAATGCGACCGCCATATGGGCGGCTGAGCAGGGCATGAATCTGCAAAGCTCCACCTTGAAGGCGGATGAAACGGGCGAGCCTTTCCATATTCAGCAGGCCAGGCAGATCAGAGCCTATAGAGACGCGTGGCAGAGCGCAGGTCATGCGCACAAGCCGCGCGTATCCGTTTCCCGCTCCATATTCGCGCTGATGAACCAGGAGGATCATGACTATTTCGGGCGCGGCGACAGCGCCGACCATGTCGGCATCATCGACAATATGCGCGCGGTATTCGGACGCTCCTATGCAGCCGAACCCGATGTCCTGATCGAGCAACTGAAGGCCGACGAAGCCATCGCAGAGGCCGACACGTTATTGTTAACCGTACCGAACCAGCTTGGCGTCACATATACTATCCATGTACTGGAATCGATATTGACGCACATTGCTCCGGCAATGGGATGGCGATAGGTAATTACGGGGCAAGAACGATCGATGCCGGCATCTTCCTGCGGGCTTATTTGGTAAAGACAGGCACGACCCCTTCATCACCAAATTGCCTGAGCGATATCCGGTTTCGCCCTTCGCGCTTGGCGGAATAGAGCTGCTGGTCGGCCTCCGCGATCCAGCGCCCCACATCGACCTCGCTTGTGCAACGGGCACTGGCGACGCCGATACTAACCGTAATGAACGGGCTGATTTGGGACAGTTCATGCGGAATATTGAGAGACTGGACTTGCAGCAATATTTCCTGCGCGACAAGCTCGGCGCTGTGCGGATCAGTGCCGGGCAGGATACAGGCAAATTCCTCGCCGCCATAACGGGCCGACAAATCCCCGGCCCGCTTAACGGCCCGGGTCAAGGCGGCCGCAACCATCGTAATGCAGCGGTCGCCGGCCGGATGGCCATAAGTGTCGTTGAACTGCTTGAAGAAATCGATGTCCAGCATCGCGACGGATAGCCATTCGCCGGTACGCGCCAGCCGTGCCGCCTCCGTTTCCAGCGATGTTTCAAGGTGACGCCGATTGCTCAGACCGGTGAGCGCATCTGTCACCGCCATGGCCGCCAACTGATCGCGCAAGCGCTTCAATTCGACATGGTTGCCGACACGCGCCCGCAGGATCGCCGGCTGGACCGGCTTTGTGACATAATCAATCGCACCGAGCGCCAGCCCACGCATCTCGTCTTCGGTATCGCCCAATCCCGTCGTGAATATGACCGGAATATCGGCCAGCATGGCGTCCGCCTTCATCTGCTGACACACCTGAAATCCATCCAGGCCGGGCATCAGCACATCCAGCAGCACCAGATCCGGCTGGGCAATGCGGGCCGTTTCCAGTGCCTGCTCACCCGACGTTGCAAAGCAGACGTCATAATCGTCCTCCAGCAACGCGTTCATGATCTCGATATTGGAAATTTCGTCATCGACGATCAGTATCCGGGCCTTGGTCATGACAGTGATTCCGTTCGTATCGCCTGGGTGCCGACTTCGCCTTCAATCCAGTGAAGGGCGGCATCATAATCCAGTTTTTCCAGAGCCAGATGGACGGGATGGCTGATCCGCATCTGTCCCGACCAGCCCATGGCATCGGCGTAACGCTGAAAAGCGGCGCGCGCGCGCAGGCTTCGGCAGCGCAACAAGTCTCGCAATGTGCCGCGGGCGGCGTGCGCCTCCTCTCCCTCGACGACAGCAGGAGCCTCTGACATAGCGTGAACCGGCGCGACCTTCAGGCTGCGCGCCGCTATGATCGCCGGCGCGACCGTCTGCTCCAGTTCCTCGATCGCCGTTAGCGCAGGCTCGATCAGGCCGCCTGCCAGCATATGTTCGATCTCGGATGCGCCGACCTGTATATCGGCCAGCCCCAGCGATCCCGCGACCCCTTTCAGGCTATGTGCCAGCCGGCGCGCGTCGGGCAGCAAACCGGTAGCGATGTGCACGCGCAGGTCATGCGCGACATTGGCATAAGTCTCGCCGAAGCTGACGATCAGCTTTTGCAGGAGCGCGGCCTTGCCATTGACGCGCACCAGCGCCGCCGCAATGTCAAAAGGCGGCAGGCGATCCGGCAAGCTGCCATCGTTCGTCTTCTCTATCCCCACCGGAGCCGGTCGAGACGATGACGCGGGCGCTTTCAGCCAGCGATCCAGCGTCGCCATCAGGGCAGCGGGATCGACCGGCTTGGCGACATGATCATTCATGCCAGCGTCGCGACACCGCTCCTTCTCCTCGGCATAGGCGTGGGCCGTCATGGCGATGATCGGCAGGTCGTCAGCGGACTGACTTTCCCGGATGACGCGGGTGGCGGTGATGCCGTCCATCTCGGGCATCTGCACGTCCATCAGGATCGCTGCATAGGGTTGTGGACGGCGCTGCACCATGTCGCAGGCGATCCGGCCATTCTCTGCCCACTCCACGACGAGGCCCGCATCCCCCAGCAGTTCCAGCGCAATTTCGCGATTAATGTCATTATCCTCAACCAGCAGGATGGGAAGGCCGCGATGTTGGGGGGACACGCGTGGGACCGCAATGGGGGCAGAGCCGTCGGCCGCAAGATTGCCATCATCCTGGATGAAGATGTTGGCGATCTCCTCCAGCAGCGTAGCTGGGACGATCGGCTTGGTGAGGAAGGCGGCGATATCGCCTTCATGACCGCCCTGAACCAGCGCATCGGCCCCATAGGCGGTCACGATCACGGTCCTGGGCGGCCGGGATCGATAGACTGTCCTGCTCATCGCCTCGACTGCCTGCATGCCGTCCCTGCCCGGCATCTTCCAGTCGAGGAGAGCCAGATCATAAGGCCGGCCCCGCTCATCGGCCGCCTTGATCGCGGCCAGAGCCTCATCGCCCGATGCTACAAGGTCTATCGCCATGCCCCAGCCGGCAAAGACATCCTGCAATATTTGACGCGAGGCGGGGTTATCGTCGGCAGCCAGCACCTGAAGGTGGCGGACATAGGGAGGAACCGGCATCTCCAGAGCGATGGGTTCATCGGCCCGCTCCATGCGCATCAGGCATGTAAAACTGCTACCACCGCCGGGCACGCTGTCGACGCGGATCGTCCCACCCATCTGCTCCACGATCTGCCGACAGATGGCAAGGCCCAGGCCGGTGCCGCCAAAGCGGCGCGTCGTTGAACTGTCCGCCTGTGTAAAGGACTGGAAAAGCGACAGTTGCTGGTCGAGCGTCATGCCGATGCCCGTGTCGTGGACAGCCAGTTCGAGCGCCACATGGTGACCGCTTTCTTCCGCCACGCCAAGGCTGATCGTCACCGACCCGCCTTCCGAAAATTTGACCGCATTGCTGAGAAGGTTGAGCGCAACCTGACCAAAGCGCAGTTCGTCGCCGGACAGACGATCGGGCACATCGGCGGCGACGCGCGACATCAATGCCACCTTTTTGGTCTTCGCCGCGTCCGCAACCAGAAGCATCTGGTTCTCCACCGCCCGGCGCAGGTCGAAGGGGCGCGATTCCAGCGTCAGCTTGCCCGCTTCATTCTTCGAGAAATCAAGAATGTCGTTGATCAGGCGCAGCAGCGACTGGCCGGCCTGGTTGATCTTGCCGACATAATCCTGCTGCCGGGGATCCAATTCGGTCCGCAAGGCAAGGTGGCAGAAGCCCAATATGGCATTCATGGGCGTGCGAATTTCATGACTCATATTGGCCAGAAAGAGGGATTTGGCCTGGCTGGCCTCTTCGGCTTCCCGAGTACGGGCCTGCAATGCCGCATTTTTCGCCAATATCTCATCGCCCATGCGCTGGTTGCGCGCGAAGCTCTCCACCAGCTTGTCACTAAGCCAGACCAGCACCGCCGTCTGAAAAGCCACGATGCCGGCGTGCAAGAGGACTCGCCCCAGATTGCCTTCTCCCGGAAAGACTGCGGCGGGCAGAAGATAGAGCAACAGCAGATGATGCACCGCCGTCGCGGTCGCCGCCACCAATATGGCGCGCTTGTCGCACCAGGCGATGGTCAGGGCCAGCATGGCGAAGAAATACATATGCATGTCCATCTGCCACGGATGACCGCGCAGCAGCAGGAGCAATATGGCGGGCTCCCCCATCAGGGCCACGGCGGACAGATAGCGGGTGGCGGGCGCGACACCCTCCTGCGACCATGTCATATGATAGACGGCAGCGAGAAATGCGCCGCCGGTCGCTGCCCAGACAGGGGAATGCCCCGTCATCAGCGCCACGGCGGCCAGAAGCGGCACATGCGCCCAGAAGAGCGGCAACAGAAACTTGCCAAAGTGGAAGCGCAACTGGTCCAGCTGGGTCATGACACGGCCTCCGGTGGCGAGGGATCAAGGCAACCGCCGCGCGCGGGCGCCGCAATGGCCAGCCAGGCGCCCGCATGGCGCAAGGCAGCAGCGAAATCGGGCCGGTCAGAACCCGCGATGACGATATTGGGATAGCGCCCCGCCTGTACGAGCCGCCCGTCCGCCTGGCGAACCAGATTAACGGTCTCTGCCAGAGTCGATCCGGGTGCGGCCAGCACAATATAGCGTCCATCTGCATCGATGTCCGACAAGGAAGCAAAGGAAAGGCCAATAATACCGACGAAAAGCAGGCAGATGGCTGCAAGATAAGGCCGGATGCGGGACGACAGGCCCATATCCCGTCGGTCGACAGGGCGAGCCACCCCACGCCGGTGGATGGGCGATTCTTTTCGCCTAACTGAATATGCCCCCGATCCCATAGGGCGGATATTTCACTATCGAAATTACCATTTCCTAAAAGAAACGGCGATCGCTCGTACTACTCGACCATTATGGAGATATTTCCCCGCTACGCCACCAGATTACTGCATCATGGCGCCATCAACGTTCCATACGCCTTGAAAGTCGTTCATTTTCCAGCGCAACGGAAGCCGCGCGGGCCAGGGCTTCGAGCAGCGCAATCTCGTTGTCCGTGGGCTGCCCCGTTTCCGACCAGTAGGCGCCGATCGCGGCTATGGGATCGCCTTGCCCTATGGGCACCATCAGCATCGAACGCACGAACGTTGTGCGATAGGCATCCAGCGGCACCCGCGGATCATCTAAAATATCGCCGATCACGGCAGTCTGCCGATGCGCCATGGCCCATCCGGACACACAATGGGCTGCGGGGAAATATTGCCCCTCCCACAGCGGTTCCATCGCATCCTCTGCAACATAATGGCATTGATCGCCGTCGCGCAGGACGATTGCGACACCATCCGCGCCGACGGCACGCCGGGCGAAAGCGCGCAATACGCTGACGACCGCATCCAGTGACCGGGCGCCTGCCAATGCTTCTATGGCTTCGGCCGTGCTGCTCCACCGCGCTGCCAGCGCCTTATCCCTGGAATAATCTCCTGAAAATGTATCACCCATCAATCAGCTTCCCGTCTGTCTTGAAGACTTGCTATCATCAAAATCGACGATGAAGAAGCATGGCTGGCCTGAGCGCAGCAGTATCGACCGCGTCGCAGCGGGAATCGCTCACCCCTCATCGCGGCGCTGCTTGGATTTGGCGATTTCGGCACTTTCCGCCTTGAGCGGACGCGAGACCGGGCAGACTTCCTGGACATAGGCGTTGAGCGTATTGGCCAGGCTATCGGGCACCAGACTATAATAGACGAACTGCCCGCGCTTCTCGCTCAAAATCAGGCCGGCATTTTCAAGAATTGCCAGATGTTGCGACACAGCCGGCTTCGACATGGCGAAGCGCGAGGCGATCTCTCCGGCGTTCAGCTCGGCATGCGCCAGATAGGCCAATATCTTGCGCCGTGGCGCGGAAGCGAGTGCTTCGAAAATCTTCTGCATGCTATGTATTTAAGGAATGAGCTAATCGCTTGACAAGTGCGTTGCGATAATTAAGCAATAAGCTAATTACCTAGGAGATTGTCGCCATGGACGTCGCCGACCGTTGCAGCGTGAACAGCCTGCGGGACATGCCCGGCAGCAATCCGGTCCAGGGTCGGGTGCGATGGGATCCGCTACATTCTCTGTGGAATGGCGTCATGCTGGGCGGCGCGCTCCTGGCACCCTTTTACGCCAGTTAGGGGGCGGTGACGATCTTCCTTTTGCTCACCGGCGGATCGCTGCTCCTGGGGCATAGCGTCGGCTTTCACCGCCGGCTCATCCATCGCAGCTTCGACTGCCCGCTTTGGCTGGAACGCTGTCTGGTCTGGGTCGGAACCTGCGTGGGGATGAGCGGCCCCTTCTGGATGATCCGTACCCATGACATGCGTGACTGGGCGCAGCGTCAGGCCGACTGCCATGACTATCTGGCGCACCAGCGCCCCATGCTGATCGACGCATGGTGGCAGATGCACTGCCGGCTCGACCTGGACCATCCGCCGACTTTCGACCTGGGTGTAGCGGGGCGCGATCGCTTCTACCGCTTTCTGGATGCGACATGGATGGCGCAACAAATTCCCATCGCGCTGCTGCTTTTCTTTGCTGGCGGCTGGGGCTGGGTGCTGTGGGGCATATGTGTGCGGATCAGCATCTCCGTGACCGGCCACTGGTTCATCGGCCATCTGGCCCATCGCCGCGGTCGGCAAAGCTGGATCGTCAATGGCGCGGGCGTGCAGGCGCATGACGTGCCCTGGGCTGCTATTCCAACCATGGGGGAGGCGTGGCACAATAATCACCATGCCTTTCCGGGATCAGCCCGCATTGGCCTTTATCCGGGCCAGAGCGACTGGGGCTATGCCTTCATCCTGCTGCTGAAGCGGGTCGGTCTGGCGTGGAACATTGCGCTGCCCGAACATCTCGCGCGGACCAGGGCGTTGACCCGCATCGCGCACCCGGACAAGGACGGCGCATCCGGCCAGATACAGGAACTGACTGGCTGAACCTTCCGGCCTGATCGAACCCATCCTCTTGCGATTGAGTTTACATGCCCATGGCCCTCTTGCCCGCATCTGCCACTCGTCCCCTGCAACGCGCGCTTGTCGGCCGCGTCCGGGCGATCTTCAATGACCGGGCGCGCGGGGAACAGCCCGTCACCCGGTCGGCCGACGCGCTTTTTCCGGAAGGATCAGTCATCTGGCGCGTCCATGGCGATGTCACCACCATGATGGTCGGCGGCATTGCCGCACTGCTGTTGCAGATGCTGCATCCCGGCGCGCTGGCGGGGATATGGGATCATTCTACCTTTCGCGACGACATGCTGGGACGATTGCGGCGCACCGCCCGCTTCATCGCGATAACCACTTATGCCCGGCAGGCCGATGCGCTGGCCGCGATCGAGCGAGTGAGGGACGTCCATGACCATGTCACCGGCAGGCTGCCCGATGGCACACTCTATCACGCCAGCGATCCGCAACTGCTGGCCTGGGTGCATGTGACCGAAGCGCTATGTTTCCTCGATGCGTGGATCCGCTATGGCGAGCCGGGCATGAGCCGGGCCGATCAGGATATTTATTTTGCCCAGTTCGCCACGATCGCACGCCGCCTGGGCGCGGACCCCGTGCCGGAAACCCGCGCCCAGGCCGAAGCGCTGATCGACCATATGCGGCCGCAACTGGCGGCCGACGCCCGCACCCATGAAGTCGCCCGGATTGTGCTGCATCAGAAATCGCCTTCCGCTGCGGCTGCCCCGATACAGGCCATGACCATGGAGGCGGCGATCGATCTTCTCCCCAAATGGGCGCAGGCGATGCATGCCTTGCCCCGCCGTCATTGGCGCATACCCGCCATACGGTTTTCAACGGCATTGGTGGCCGGTACGTTGCGTTGGGCCTTTGCGGGCGATCGGCGGCCGGCCTGATGCCGGCAAGGACTTGCACAGCGTTCCAGGAACGATATCCAACTGCCGCGTCAGGAGGCCTATGACCAGCAACCCGAACCGCCACAAAGGTCCGATCGTCGTTTTCGACGCCCTGTGCGTCCTTTGCTCGGCCAATGCCGCCTTCATCCTGCGGCATGACGGCAACGGCCGATTCCGGCTGGCATCGATGCAGGGCGATGTCGGAGCGGCGCTCTACCGCCGGTTCGGAATCGACCCGGCCAACCCGGAAAGCCTGATCGTCGTGGAGGACGATCGGGCCTTACGCGACAGTGATGCGGTTCTTGCCATATGGGCAGGGCTGGATCGGCCCTGGAACGCGCTCTCCCTTTTTCGAATCGTACCCCGCTTGCTGCGCGATCCTCTCTATCGCTGGGTGGCGCGCCATCGTTACCGGCTGTTCGGCAGGCGGTCGACCTGCTGGCTGCCAACCGCGGAACAAGCCCGGCGCATCCTGTGAGTCTGATCCTTCTTCTGGGCGGCTATGGCGGCTTTGGCGGACGTATCGCCCACCGTCTGGCGGGTGCCGGACATGAGGTGCTGGTTGCAGGCCGATCCATAGAAAAGGCGCGGGCTTTTTGCGCTGGAACGCCCGGACTGATGCCGCTGGCTCTCGACCGTAGCCAGATCGCGGCGGCGCTGCGCAAGCATCTGCCCGATATTGTGGTAGACGCCTCCGGTCCGTTTCAGGCGATGGATCATGCCATTCCCATGGCCTGCATCGCCGCCCGCATCCATTATGTCGATATTGCCGACAGCCGCGCCTTCGTCTGCGGATTTCGCGCGCTTGACGATGCCGCGCAACAGGCAGGCGTGGTCCTGCTCTCTGGCGCTTCCAGCGTGCCGGCCTTGTCGGGTGCGGTGGTGCGCCATCTCGCGCAGGATCTGGACCGCGTACGGGCGATCGAAATGGCGATCAGCGCCTCCAATCAGGCGGTTGCGGGACCAGCAGTCGCCGCCGCCATATTGGGGCAGGTCGGCCAGCCTATGCGCATCTGGCGCGGGCAGCGATGGACGACAGCCTTCGGCTGGCAGGAGATGCGGTCGATCCGGTTGCAATGTCCAGGCGAGACGGCTCATACCCGCCGCAATGTTGCGCTGGTCGATGTGCCGGACCTCGCCCTGTTGCCGGAACGGGTCAGCGGGCATCCGAGCGTCAGTTTCCGGGCAGGCGCTGAACTGGCGTTTCAAAATCGCATGGTCTGGCTTGCCGGCTGGCTGGTGCGAATGGGCATCCTTCGGTCGCTGGCCCCGATGGCCCGCTACCTGCGTCCGCTCCAGCATTTGACCCGTTCTTTCGGCGGCGCAAGGTCGGCCATGATCGTGCGCCTGTTCGGCACCATCGCCGGACGGAAGATCGAAAGACGGTGGACGCTGATCGCCGATCAGGGCGACGGACCGGACATACCGGCGCTTTCCGTCGTGCCCATCATCGCCCATATCCTGTCCGGCCGCGAAGCGGCTGGTGCGCGCGATGCCGGACAGACGCTGACGCTTGCCGATTATGCCGAAGGCTTTGCCACACTGGCCATCCGCCACAGTCAGGAGGAAAGGGCGGCCCTCCCCCCGCTATACGAGCGGATCATGGGCGATCGCTTCGCCGCACTTCCGGCGGAGGTGCGCGCTGTCCATGACGTCCATCGCGATGGCTGCGCCGTGGGCGCAGCCCA
>JAGVJS010000261.1 GCA_020051025.1 Sphingobium sp.
CGCGTCCTTGTTCGCGCCGATATTGATGCCGATCACCGGGCCTTCATCCTTGGGCCGGCGATAGCGGGCGATGCGGTCGGCCGCCGCGCCCTGACCGCCATTGTTGAAGCCGAAGCGGTTGATGACGGCGCGGTCCTCCACCAGCCGGAACAGGCGTGGCTGCGGATTGCCCGGCTGGGCCAGCGGGGTCAGCGTGCCGAGTTCGGCAAAACCGAAGCCCAGGCCGTGCATCTTGTGCGCGATCCGCCCATCCTTGTCATAGCCGGCCGCAAGGCCGACCGGGTTGGGAAAGCGGATGCCGGCCACCACCGACTCCAGCATCGGATCGGGCGCGAGCGGCGCGGGCGTCGGCATGAAGCGCAGTGCGGCGATCGACAAATGATGGGCGCGCTCAGCATCGAGGGCGAAGAGCAACGGGCGGATCAGGCGATAGGACATGGTCCAGCCTATGCCAGTGGACAGTCTGTCCGTCGAGGGGCTGTTGCCATGCCGCAACAGCACAGCCTCTTGGTTATTTCATGACAAGAAACGTCATGAATGAGACCGTTTGCAGCCGAAAAATGTCCGTTTCATCCAATAAAGTTGCTGCGATTCGGGGGTAAAGCCGCGTTGCGACCCGAAGGCTCTCAGGCCTATGGCCTATGAGACCTTTTACTGACCCGGTGGTGAAAACTACCGGGTCATTTTTTTGGCTTTCGGCTGTTAGCTGTCGAAAAACTTTACGATTTTCCCTTTCGGGCGCTTGCACCACCGTCGCGTTGGCGCATAGTGGCCGTCAGGGGTGAAAAGATGGGGTCGCATCACAGCGAAAATGCGGCACGCGCCATTGCGCTGCCGGACGACCGGGGGGCGCTTTCCTACGCGGTCGATGCAGCGCAGGGACCGGTGCGGTTGCGCTATTTCGCCGCGCCGCCGCATCTGCGTCCCTATTTCGGTTCGCTCTATTTCTTCACCGTATCCGCCGACCATTATGCCGATGCTACCCGTGCCGATGTGCCGCAGTTGCGGCTGATGCTGGAGGGGGGCGGCCATTATCATTTCCAGGATGGAACAGTGATGGCGTCGCCCGACATTTGCCTGCTGGGGCCGACCATGGGTGCGACGCGCTTCGTGCTGGACCGGCCGTTGCGGTTGATGGGCATTTCTCTGCTGCCAGCGGGATGGGTGGCGCTGCATGGCGGCGACGCCAGCCAGATGGCCGACCGGTTGTGCGATCTGGCGGCGGAACGGGGCGAGGTCTATCGTCGCCTGCTGGACGGGTTGCGCACGCTGGGCGACGATGCCGATGCGATGGCGACACTGTGCTGGGACGAGTTGGGCAAGCTGGTGCGGCCATTGCGCCCTTCAACCTGGGAATTGCTGGCAGCGATCGACGCCTGGCTGGTGGATGAAGGATCGCCCAAGGTGGAAACGCTGGCCGAAACGACCGACCTGTCGCCACGCCAGCTCGCCCGGCTGGCGAACAAATATTATGGCGCCCCGCCAAAGATGCTGGCGCGCAAATATCGGGCGCTGCGCTGTTCGGCGCGGATCGCGCTGGACGGCGACAGCTGGCAGCAGTTGTGCGAGGAGGGCGGCTTTTACGACCAGTCGCATTTCATTCGGGAGATCAAGCATTTCATCGGCCTGACCCCGCACCAGTTGCAGACCGAGCCGTCGGCGGTTGCACAACTGACCTTGCTGCGGCGTTCGCTGGGCGGCGATGTGGCGGTGCTGAATAGGCTGAGCTAGGCGCTTCCCAAGCAAAATTTCCTTGATTCAGGAACCGCTTGCGACCACATGCGCCCAATCGGATGGAATCAGTCCGATTTGAGAATGGTTCGCAACTTTGAAGGGCGCGTGACGCGACATGAAACTGTCGAGCTTCGCTGACTATGCGGTCGTGCTGATGTCCGCCGCCGCGCGCCATTGTGGCGCGGCGAAGATGAACGCGACGACGCTCAGCGGCGAGACCGGCATTCCGCTGCCTACTGCGCAGAAGCTGGTGAGCCGCCTGTCGGCAGCCGGACTGCTCGAATCGAGCCGGGGCACTGGCGGTGGCGTACGCCTGTCGCGGCCGCCCGCCACCATCACGCTGGCCGATGTCGTGGAGGCGGTCGAAGGACCGATCGCCATGACCGCCTGCACGGGAATGGGCGCGCATGACTGCAATCTGGAACAGGATTGCCGCATCCGTCCGCACATGAATGTGGCGAACAACGCCATCCGCGAAGCGCTCGCGGGGGTGACCATCGCCAGTCTGACACGAGAAATGGCATGACCGAAGAAGTAACCGCAGTTCGCAATCAGGAAGCGTATGACGCCGCCCAGCGCGCGTCGACCTACGAACATGGCTGGTCTTCGGCCATCGAACAGGATTTCGCGCCCAAGGGGCTGAACGAGGACACCGTCCGCTTCATTTCCGCCAAGAAGAAGGAGCCGCAATGGCTGCTCGACTGGCGGCTGAAGGCGTTTGCCATGTGGCAGAAGATGGACGCGCCGGACTGGGCGAAGCTCAATGTCCCGCCGATCGACTATCAGGACGCCTATTATTACGCGGAGCCCAAGAAGAAGGTCGAGCTGGACTCGCTGGATCAGGTTGATCCCGAAATCCTGGCGACCTATCAGAAACTGGGCATCCCCATCGCCGAGCAGGAGATGCTGGCCGGCGTGAAGGGCAGCCGCAAGATTGCGGTGGACGCCGTGTTCGACAGCGTCTCGGTCGCCACCACCTTCCGCAAGGAGCTGGAGGAAGCGGGCGTCATCTTCCGTTCCATCAGCGAGGCGGTGCGCGAATATCCCGATCTGGTGAAGAAGTGGCTGGGCAAGATCGTGCCGATGCACGACAATTATTTCGCCACATTGAACTGCGCGGTCTTTTCCGATGGCACCTTCGTTTATATCCCTAAGGGCGTGCGCTGCCCGATGGAGCTGTCGACCTATTTCCGCATCAATGCGGAAAATACGGGGCAGTTCGAACGGACGTTGATCGTCGCGGACGAGGGCAGCTATGTGTCCTACCTCGAAGGCTGCACCGCGCCGATGCGCGACGAAAATCAGCTGCACGCCGCCGTCGTGGAACTGGTCGCGCTGGACGATGCGGAGATCAAGTACAGCACCGTCCAGAACTGGTATCCCGGCGACGAGAATGGCAAGGGCGGCATTTATAATTTCGTGACCAAGCGGGCGCTGTGTCAGGGGCGCAATTCCAAGGTCAGCTGGACGCAGGTGGAAACCGGCTCCGCGATCACCTGGAAATATCCGTCCTGCGTACTGAATGGCGAGAATAGCGTTGGCGAATTTTATTCGGTGGCGCTGACCAACAATCTGCAACAGGCCGATACCGGCACCAAGATGATCCATAATGGCAAGGGGTCGCGATCGACCATCGTGTCGAAGGGGGTCAGCGCAGGCCGTTCGAACAACACCTATCGGGGCCTCGTGCGCGTGGCGCCGGGCGCAGAGGGCGTGCGCAACTTCACCCAGTGCGACAGCCTGTTGCTGGGCGACCAGTGCGGCGCGCATACCGTGCCCTATATCGAAGTGCGCAATCCGTCGGCGCAGATCGAGCATGAGGCGACGACGAGCAAGATCAGCGACGATCAACTCTTCTATGCGATGCAGCGCGGGCTGGATCAGGAAAGCGCGGTGTCGCTGATCGTGAACGGCTTCGCGAAGGAAGTGCTGCAACAGCTGCCGATGGAGTTCGCGGTCGAAGCGCAGAAGCTGCTGGGGATCAGCCTGGAAGGCAGCGTGGGCTAACGTCTTCCTGCGTCATGCTGAACTTGTTTCAGCATTCATTTCGCCTTCGACGGGCGAAAGGCGTGGGGAAGAATGGACCCTGAAACAAGTTCAGGGTGACGACAGAATAGAGAATTTGAAGGACGAGTGACGTGAGCGACGAAGACGATATCCAGGATGCCCTCGCCGATTTCGCGGAGGATGTGAGCAATGGGCAGGCGTGGACCGCCGCCATTCGCATCCTGACCGAGGATTATGAGCTGGAAGAGGGTGAGTTGCAGGCCCGCGCCGGCAAGGATTTCGGCGACCTCGACGCCTATGAGGCGGAAAGCCGCGCTGCGCTGGAGAAGGGCGATGTCGCTTTCACCGACAAGCTGCGCACCGACAAGGCATTCCACAAGGCGAAGGCGCCCAATCTGGCCCGCATGGGGCCAGTCAGCGAATTCGTCGTCGCGCTGCTGGAAAAGGGCGCGCCGGAACCGGACGCCGACTGGTGGCCCTATATGCCGATCAAGCGCCATATCGACACGCTCTTCCCCGCGCCCGGCGATGTGCGCGACATGGCTTTCTGGACCGCGCGGACGCTCCAGCGCGCGCACAAGGACTGAAGACCGATGCTGACGATCGACAACCTCACCAACGAAATCGACGGCAAGGCGATCCTGAAAGGCCTGTCGCTGACCATCAACGCGGGCGAAATCCACGCGATCATGGGGCCGAACGGCGCGGGCAAATCGACGCTGGCCTATACGCTGGGCGGCCGTCCCAACTATGAAGTGACCGGCGGCAGCGCGACCTTCGAGGGCGCCGACCTGTTCGACATGGACCCGCATGAGCGGGCCGCGGCCGGCCTGTTCCTGGGTTTCCAGTACCCGGTCGAGATTCCGGGTGTCTCCAACCTGCAATTCCTGCGCGAAAGCCTCAATTCGCAGCGCCGCGCGCGCGGCGAGAAGGAGCTGAACGGCGGCGAGTTCATCAAGCTGGCCAAGGAAAAGGCGGGCCTGCTGGGCCTCGACATGGAGATGCTCAAGCGTCCCGTGAATGTCGGCTTTTCGGGCGGTGAGAAGAAGCGCGCCGAAATGGTGCAGATGGGCATATTGGACCCGAAGCTGGCGATCCTTGACGAAACCGACTCCGGCCTCGACATTGATGCATTGAAGATCGTGGGGTCGGGCATCAACGCGATCATGCGTAAGCCCGACAAGGCCGTGCTGCTGATCACCCATTATCAGCGGCTGCTCGACTATGTGAAGCCGGACTTCGTCCATGTCCTGGCGGCAGGCCGGATCGTCAAGTCGGGCGGTCCCGAACTGGCGCTGGAACTGGAACGCGAAGGCTATGCCGAGGTTCTTGGGGCCGAGGTGGTTGCGTGATTCAGGCACGGCACCTTCCTCGTCATGCTGAACTTGTTTCAGCATCCATCGTGCCTTCGCGAATAATGGTGCGTGGGGAGAAATGGACCCTGAAACAAGTTCAGGGTGACGATATCGCGAGGGGTGAGGGATGACCGCATTGGCCCTGCCCACGCGCAAGGACGAAGCCTGGCGCTATAGCGATCTGGAGGCTGTCGCCGCCATCTGGCCGACGCCTGCGCCCACCCGCATCGACGTGGCGGAGGGCGACAGCGTGCGCCATCATCTGTTGCAGGATGCAGGCGACGGGGCGGCGGCGGTGCATGATTATGTCATCACCATCGCGGACGGGGCGCGGTGCGACTTCCATGTGCTGAACATCGGCGGCAAGCTGGGCCGCGTGACCTTCACCGTCACGATCGGCAGCAACGCTCATTTCGAACTCAATGGCGCGATCATCGGCGGCGGCGACCAGGTGCTGGAGATCATCACCAGCGTCACCCATGCAAAGCCCGATTCGACCAGCGGCCAGACGATTCGCTCCATTCTGGGCCAGCGCGCCACGGGCAGCTATCTGGGCAGCATCAATGTCGCGCGCGATGCGCAGCGCACCGACGCTTTCCAGTCGATCAAGGCCATGCTGCTGGATCGCACGGCAACGGCCAATGCCAAGCCGGAGCTGGAAATCTTCGCCGACGACGTGAAATGCGCCCATGGCGCGACGGTGGGTGAACTGGACAAGCAGGCGCTGTTCTACATGGCCAGCCGCGGCATGGACCCGGCGACGGCCAAGACGCTGTTGCTGAAAGCCTTCGTCGCGGGCGTGTTCGACGATGTGGCGGACGAGGCGGTCAAGGACGGGCTGGAGGCCGCTGCGCTCGCCAGGCTGGAGGCTTTGGTATGATGGATTCGTCCCAGCAGCCGTTCGGTTCGAGCGAAGTCGAGAACCGTGCGCGCGACCGCTCCTCGACTTCGCTCGAAGCGAACGGAGCATTGAGCCTGAGGCAGGACTTCCCCGGTGTCGGCGACTGGCATTATCTGGACAGCGCCGCCACCGCGCAGAAGCCAAATGCCGTGATCGACGCCATCGCCCGCGCCTATGGCCCGGACTATGCGACGGTGCATCGCGGCGTGTACGAACGGTCGGCGAACATGACGCTGGCCTATGAAGCGGCGCGGCGGAAGGTTGCGGGCTTCATCGGCGCGCAATCGGACAGCGAGATCGTCTATGTGCGCGGCGCGACCGAGGGCATCAACCTCGTCGCGCAATGCTGGGCTGGGACGCAGTTGAAGGCGGGCGACCGTATCCTGCTGTCTTGCCTTGAACATCACAGCAATATCGTGCCGTGGCAGATGGTGGCAGAAAAGGTCGGCGCGCATATCGACGTCGTGCCGCTGACCGCCGACGGGCAGATCGATCTGGACGCAATGCGGGCGATGATCACGCCGCAGCATCGCATGGTCGCGCTCGCCCATGTGTCCAACGTGCTCGGCAGTGTGCTGGATTGCCGCCGCGCCGCCGACATTGCCCATATGGTCGGGGCCAAGATCCTGATCGACGGTTGCCAGGCGGTGCCGCGTCTGGCCGTCGACGTGGCGGCGCTGGATTGCGATTTCTACGTCTTTTCCGCGCACAAGCTCTACGGCCCGACCGGCATCGGTGTGCTGTGGGGGCGGGCTGAACTGCTGGACGCCATGCCCCCCTATCAGGGCGGCGGATCGATGATCGACAAGGTGACGTTCGAAAAGACGACCTACGCCCCCGCACCGACCCGGTTCGAGGCGGGGACGCCGCATATCGTCGGCGTCGTCGGCCTGTCGGCGGCGATCGATTATGTGCAGGGCATCGGGCTGGACGCCATTCATGCTCATGAGTGCGCGCTGGTCGGCAAGGCGCGCGCGGCGCTGGAGAATATCAACAGCGTGCGCGTGTTCGGCCCCGATAATTCGGCCGGCATCCTCTCTTTCGAGGTGGAGGGGGTGCATCCGCACGACGTCGGCACCATATTGGACGAAACGGGCGTCGCGATCCGGGCCGGTCATCATTGCGCACAGCCGCTGATGCGCCATCTGGGCGTTGAGGCGACCGCACGGGCGAGCTTCGGCATCTATAGCGACGACAGCGATGTGGATGCGCTGGTCAAAGGACTGGAGCGGATCAGAAAGATTTTCGGATGAGTGACGAGCGGAAGATCATGGTGGAAGAAGTGGACGCGGTGGATGCGCCGCCCAAGGTGCGCGTGGACGATGCCGCCGATGCCGCGCCGCGCCAGCGCGACTATCTGGACGGGTTCCTGTCGCAGAAGCCTGCGGAAGTCTCCGCCGGAGAGCCGGGCGGCGATATTTATGATGGCGTGATCGACGCGCTCAAGGAAATTTACGACCCGGAAATCCCGGTCAACATCTATGATCTGGGCCTGATTTACGGCGTGGACGTCACCACCGACGGTCATGTCGTCGTCACCATGACGCTGACCACGCCCCATTGCCCGGTCGCCGAATCCATGCCGGGCGAAGTCGAACTGCGCGTCGGCGCGGTGCCGGGCGTGGGCGATGCGCAGGTCAATCTCGTCTGGGATCCGCCATGGGATCCGCAGAAGATGAGCGACGAGGCGAAGCTCGAACTGGGGATGTTGTAAGGCGGCACGCACGCCAATTGGATGACTTTTATTTCCGTTCGGGCTGAGCTTGTCGAAGCCCCGTTCTTTTAAAGAAGTACGGCCCTTCGACAGGCTCAGGGCGAACGGATGGAGGAAGAGTGATGACCACCGAAGCCCCGACCAAGACCCGCGCCCGCCCCGCCGCCGTCATCCTGACGGCGAGTGCGGAGCAGCGCATCGCCGACCTGATGGCGCAGGCGCCCGAAGGCACGATCGGCGTCAAGCTGTCGACGCCCAAGCGCGGCTGTTCGGGCCTGGCCTATTCGGTCGATTATGTGATGGAAGAAGCGAAGTTCGACGAGAAGATCGCAACGCCGGGCGGCGTCCTCTACATCGACGGCGCGTCGGTGCTGTATCTGATCGGATCGACCATGAACTGGGTGGAGGATGATTTCACCGCCGGCTTCGTCTTCGCCAATCCCAATGCCAAGGGCAGCTGCGGCTGTGGTGAGAGCTTTACGGTCTGAGGAATAGCGGCCATGCCCCATATGCTGATATTGGGCATGGGCTATACCGCCTCCCGCCTTGCCACCCGATTGCGCGGCGAGGGCTGGACCGTCACCGGCGTCC
>JAGVJS010000319.1 GCA_020051025.1 Sphingobium sp.
GGCAGGTGGGCGACACGGTTCCGACTCTGCTCGCTTATTGGCTGATCGCGCCGCTGCCCCAATGGCGGCAAAAGAAGGTCAAGGCGCTGGTGGAGGCGCTGACGGCGTGAGGTGAACGGGCGTCACTGCGCGCCCTCGGCCAGCACATTCATTGCCCGCGTCATCAGCGCGACGAACTTGCCTTCCTCCACCCGCGCTGCGGGATTGTTCCAACTGCCGCTGATGGCGTACCATTGGCCGCCCTGTCCCTGTGCCAGCATGTTCATCGCCATAACGCCGGGTTCGCTGCCCCCCTTATAGCCGAGATAACGCCAGCGCTTCGCATCGGCCGGAGCAATGCCGGGATTGACCGCCATGATCGGCAGCGCATCGCCGCCACGGCGGCGCAGCCAGTCGAGCAGGCCGATCATGTCCCTGGGCGAGGCGAACCATTCGATGCTGTCGATTGCGGTCGGAATCTCCGCAACGCTGCCGACATCCACCTTGTCGGCGGTCAGCCGCGCGGCAGCTTCCAGCAGAAGTGCTCGGCGGCTGGCAGGCGTTGCCGTCTCAAAGCGCCGCCGCAGATCGGCATTGGCGGGCATCTTGAGCGCAAAGGCTTCGGCGGTGCTGAGAACGGGCAGCGCTTTGTCTGCCGACGCATGACCAGTCGCGGCCAGCATCGCATCGACCTTGGTCCGGCCCAGCGAAACGAGCAGCGTATCGCTGGCACTATTGTCGCTTTCGGCGATCATCGCGGTGGCCAGGCTGTGCAGTGACATCGGTGCGCGATCAGGCCAACCCATCAGCCGTCCCGAAAAGCTTTTCGGCCCCAGCGGTATGACATCACCCCAATGCCGCCCGCGCGCAGCAGTCGCACGGGCGAGTTCGGCAAGCAGATAGAGTTTGAAGCTGGACCCGATCGCCATCTGCGCATCGGCGCGATGGGCGCGCAACATTTCGGGCTGGCCGTTGTTCAGCCGCGCAACGGCAAAGGCGGTGGCGCCCGGTAGGGCGGCGATCTCCGCCATCACCTTGTCCATATTGTCATTGGCGGTGCGGGCGCCCACGATATGCAGGCCGACAACCAGATTGGGCGCTTGCGGGGCGACGA
This sequence comes from Sphingobium sp., assembly GCA_020051025.1. GTDB lineage: Bacteria > Pseudomonadota > Alphaproteobacteria > Sphingomonadales > Sphingomonadaceae > Sphingobium. The sequence continues at coordinate 1,094 of JAGVJS010000319.1, forward strand.
CCAGGGTGAAGCCCACGGTAGCCCGTTCATAGCGTATCTCCACTTGTCCTGCGGTTGCGCTGTCGGTCCGTACCGCGCCCAGGCTCAATGGCTCGCCATGCTGGGCACGCAAATCCGCCGCAATCGTACGCCAGCGATCTGTCGGTACTGCGTCCAGGAACAGTGTGGAGAAGAAGTCGCTCTCTCCACCCGGCACGGCGAGGATGCGCAGCAACTGCTCTGCTCGCTTTTGAAAGGCAAGGCTAGTGCCAGCCGTTGCCTGCATGGGCAGCGCCATCAAAATGAGGCTGAGCAGGATAGGCCAGAGGCGCACATTCAAATCCGTCCAACGCCGATCGTCATGCGTCGATCGCTTCCTCATCTACCGCCGCCGCATTTTCCTGAATGAAGGCGAAGCGGTGGGCGGGATTGGTCCCCATCAACCGGTCGACCAGATCGCGCACCTGCTGCCGATCCTCGACATCGTCGGGCAGGGTAATGCGGATCAGCATGCGGGTCTTGGGATCCATGGTGGTTTCCCGCAACTGCATCGGGTTCATCTCGCCCAGCCCCTTGAAGCGGCTGATGTCGACCTTCTTGCCCTTGAACTCCTTGCGCAGCAGTTCCTCGCGATGCGCATCATCCTTGGCGTAAAGGCTCTTGCCGCCCGCAACCAGCCGATACAGCGGCGGCTGCGCCAGATAGAGATGACCGCGCCGCACCAGTTCCGGCATTTCCTGGAAGAAGAAGGTCATCAGCAGCGTGGCGATATGCGCGCCGTCGACATCGGCGTCGGTCATGATGACGATGCGTTCGTAACGCAGGTTATCCGGGTTGCAATCCTTGCGCGTGCCGCAGCCCAGCGCCAGGATCATGTCAGCAATTTCCTGATTTGCCAATATTTTGGCGGTGTTTGCTGAGGCAACGTTGAGGATCTTGCCACGCAGGGGCAGGATCGCCTGTGTCTTGCGATCGCGCGCCTGCTTGGCGGAGCCACCGGCGCTGTCGCCTTCGACCAGAAAGATTTCAGCGCCTTCCGGGTCATCGTTCGAACAATCTGTGAGCTTTCCTGGCAGGCGCAGCTTACGGCTGTTGGTGGCGGTCTTGCGTTTGACCTCCTTCTCCTGCTTGCGCTTCAGCCGCTCATCCATGCGGTCCAGCACATAGGAGAGCAGCGCCTTGCCCCGATCCATATGGTCGGTCAGATAATGATCGAAATGGTCGCGCACCGCATTTTCCACCAGTCGCGCCGCGTCCGGGCTGGTCAGCCGATCCTTGGTCTGGCTCTGGAACTGCGGATCGCGGATGAAGACCGACAGCATGATCTCCGACGACGTCATGATGTCGTCGGCCGTGATGTCCTTACCCTTCTTCTGTCCCACCAGTTCGGCAAAGGCGCGGATGCCCTTCACCAGCGCAGCGCGCAGGCCCGCTTCATGCGTGCCGCCGTCGGGGGTCGGGATGGTGTTGCAATACCAGCTATAGCTGCCGTCCGACCAGAGCGGCCAGGCGACAGCCCATTCGACGCGACCGGCTTCACTGGGAAAATCCTGATTGCCTGAAAAGAAGACGCTGGTCGCACAGTCGCGATCGCCGACCTGCTCCTTCAGATGATCCGCCAGGCCGCCGGGAAACTGGAACACGGCTTCCGCCGGCGTATCGTCGCTGATCAGTTCGGGTGCGCACTTCCAGCGTATCTCGACGCCTGCGAACAGATAGGCCTTGGACCGGGCCAGCCGATGCAGCCGGGCCGGCTTGAATTTCTGCTCGCCGAAAATCTCGGTATCGGGGATGAAACTGACAAGTGTGCCGCGCCGGTTGGGCGCCGCGCCGACCTTTTCCAGCCCGGCCTGCGGCAATCCGCGTGAAAAGCTCTGGCGGAACAATTCCTTGTTGCGCGCGACCTCTACCACGGTTTCCGTCGATAGCGCATTGACCACGCTGGCGCCTACGCCATGCAGGCCGCCTGAGGTCGCATAGGCCTTGCCCTCGAACTTGCCACCCGAATGCAGCGTGGTCATGATGACTTCCAGCGCAGACTTGCCGGGAAATTTGGGATGCTCGTCGATCGGCATGCCCCGGCCATTGTCGATAATGGTCAGCTTGTTGCCGACTTCCAGCGTCACCTCGATCCGGGTGGCATGACCCGCCACTGCTTCGTCCATGCTGTTGTCCAGCACTTCGCTGGCCAGATGGTGAAGCGCACGCTCGTCCGTGCCGCCGATGTACATGCCTGGGCGCCGCCGAACCGGCTCCAGCCCCTCTAGCACCTCAATGGTGGAGGCGTCATATTGCGGGGCGACGGGGGCGTTGGCGGCGAACAGGTCTTCGGACATGCTTCAAGCTATAAGCGGACCGGCGGCGGGCGCAAGCGTTGCGCTTCAACCACAGCGGCAATCATAAGTTACAATGTGCGTTGCAACAAAGTGAGAGTGCGGTTCGTTGGCGGCTGGAATGGGGAAGAGATGCTCTCCCCATCTGGTGAGGAGATATATTCATGAAACTGACCCTGATCGCGCCTCTTGGCGCCACCCTGGTGCTCGCCCTGGCGATGCCGGCTGCTGCTCAGGACGGCGCGCCCGTCGATTGGAGCGGGCCTTATGTCGGTGGTTCCTTCGGCTATAACTGGCAGAAGAAGGACGGCGGCGAGCATATGCGTTTCGACGCCGACGCCGATGGCAATTACGAAGACGTCATCCGCACGTCGACCGGTGCCAACGCCTTCTCACCCGGCACATGCGGCGGCGCGGCCCGGGGCGCGACCCCGGCCAGCGGCTGTAAGGGCGACAAGAATGCGATCGGCTGGATGGGTCATGTCGGCTATGATCGTCAGTTCGGCAATATCGTTGCGGGCGTCGTGGCCGAAGCGGGTCAGGCCTATGTTGATGACAAGGTCAGCGAATTTTCGACCACCCCGGCCTTCTACACCATGCGCCGCAGCATCGATTATAATGCCAATCTGCGTGCACGCCTTGGCTATACGACCGCCAGCGGCATCATGCCCTACATCACGGGCGGCCTTGCCTATGCAAAGGTGAAGAATAATTTCAGCACCAGCAACGGCGCGAACAGCTTCACCGAAGTCAACCGCAAGGAAGATGGCTGGGGCTGGACCATGGGCGGTGGCGTTGAGGCCAAGGTGTCGAACAATTTCTCGATCGGCGCCCGCTATCTGTGGACCCGCTATAATGTCGGCGACTATCGTGTTGACGTGGGCGCAGGCAGTGCGCCGGCGACCAACCCCTTCCGCCTCACGCCATCGGGCGGCGCGAGCATCAATCGCGGCGACAAGTTCGACACGCAGAGCGTGATGGTGACGACCAGCTTCCGCTTCTGACAAGAAAAAGGCCCGGTTTCGAACAGGAAGCCGGGCCTTTCTTTTACGTTGTGAACATGATTCAGCGTACGCGCGGGCCGCCGAAGGGAAGCGGCGGAGGCGGGCGGCGTGTGCCGCGCGGCAACTGTGCCTGATAGGCGCGCCCGCAATGTTCGACGCAATAGGGGAAGCCGGGGTTCACCGCTTCACCGCAGAAATGGAAATCCGGTTCGCCTGGATGACCCATTGGCCATTTGCAGATCCGTTCGGTCAGGTCGAGCAGGCTGGTCTTGTCGGCAATCTCTGCGCTCGGCTTGGCCGGCACGAGACGGCGCGGGGGTGCCGGCGGGATTGGCGCCTGCTGATCGCCCGGACCC
>JAGVJS010000245.1 GCA_020051025.1 Sphingobium sp.
CCGGGCTGACCGCCAGCAGCGGCGCGCTGTCCGCGACTGTCGTGGGGCAGGGGACGCTGGCGATCGTCGACGATTATCATGACGGGCTGAATGGCGCGGCGACCCGGCCGATCGTTGCCGATCCGCAGAATATCGCCCTCTATATCGCGCAGTTGCAATATAAGACCAAAGCGCTGACGCTGACGGGCGGGCGGCAAAAGATCGTACTGGATGACGAGCGGTTCGTGGGCAATGTCGCCTTTCGCGACAATGCCCAGACGTTCGATGCGGTGCGGGTGGAACTGACCCCGGCCATGGGGCTGAAGCTGGACGTCGCCTATGCGTGGAGCGCGCGGACCATCTGGGGCTTTCAGGGCAAGGGGGTGCGGCAGCAGGCGGTGAGCGGCGACAATATTCTCGCCAATCTTTCCTATGTCACACCCGCCGGGACGCTGACCGGCTTTGCCTATCTGGTGGATCAGGATGAGGCGGCGGTGCAGGCGTTTCGCCTGTCGAGCCAGACCTATGGTGTGCGGCTGGCCGGGGCGCGGCCTTTGTCCAAGGCGGCGAAGATCAGCTATCAGCTCAGCTATGCGCGCCAGTCCGACTATCACCGCAATCCCAATGATTATGAGACGGATTACTGGCTGGCCGATGCGACGCTGGACGTGAAGGGGTGGAAACTGAACGGCGGCTATGAGGTGTTGGGGGCCAGCAGCGGTGCGGCCTTCACCAGCTTCCAGACGCCGCTCGGCACCAATTTCAAGTTTCAGGGCTGGACCGACAAGTTTCTGACGACGCCGGCCAATGGCATACGCGACCTCTATGTCGGCGGCGGCTATGGCTGGAAGCAGATGGGGCCGCTGACCGGCGTGGCGCTGGCGGCGACGTGGCACCGGTTCGACAGCGACCGGCTGGACCAGCATTATGGCGACGAGATCGACCTTCTGGCGTCTGCGAAGGCGGGGAAGACGGCGCTGTCGCTGCGCTATGCCCATTATAATGCGAAGGCGATGGCGACCGACACGGACAAGATCTGGGTGCAGGCGGACTGGTCCATCTGATTGAAAAAGCATGAGAGGAATCGCTTGAGTGGCCGGACGATTCCCCATATGCTGCACTGCAAGGGACAAGGATGTTCCGCTCACATAGCCGCGATAGTTCAGGGTAGAACGGTCAAGGCGCGATATGATGGCAAAGCCGCCATCCTGACTCTCGGTTCTCACCGGGGGTCAGGATGGCGGCTTTTTTGGTTTCTGGAGTGACGGGGATGGAATTTCAGATTGGAGCGACCGAGCCGGTGGTGGACAGCGAGGAGGATATCCTTGTGCCGGCCGACGATGTGCGGGAACATCTGGTGGTCGTGGGCAATGGCATGGCCGGTTGCCGCGCGGTCGAGGAACTGCTGGCGCGGGATGCGGGACGCTATCGCGTCACCATCTTTGGTGCCGAGCCTTATGTGAATTATAACCGCATCATGCTGTCGCCGGTGCTGGCGGGGGAGAAGACGTTCGAGCAGATCGTCATCAACGATCGCGCCTGGTATGCCGATAACGGCATCGAGCTGGTCGCGGGCGATCCGGTGACGGCGATCGACCGGGCAGCCAAGCGGGTGACGGCGCAGAGCGGTCGCAGCGTCCATTATGACAAGCTGCTGATCGCGACCGGATCCGACCCGTTCATCATCCCGGTGCCGGGCAAGGATCTGCCGGGCGTCATCAGCTTCCGCGACATGAAGGATGTCGACACCATGCTGGCGGCCGCCGATCAGGGTGGCGCGGCGGTGGTGATCGGTGGCGGCCTGCTGGGTCTGGAGGCGGCGCATGGCCTGACCCTGCGCGGCATGAAGGTGACGGTCATCCACCTGATGGACACGCTGATGGAGCGGCAACTGGACGAGGCGGCGGGCTGGCTGCTGAAGAGCGCGCTGGAAGGGCGCGGCCAGACCATCCTGACGGGGGCCAATACCGAAGCCATTTATGGCGATGGCAAGGTCGAGGGCGTGCGGCTGAAGGACGGCACAGAAATCCCGGCGAGTCTTGTGGTCATGGCGGTGGGCATCCGTCCCTCGACCGCGCTGGCGCGCGAAGCGGGGCTGGAGGTTAATCGGGGGATCAGGGTCGATGACCATATGGTCACGAGCGATCCCAATGTGCTGGCGGTCGGCGAATGTGTGGAGCATGACGGCAATGTCTATGGTCTGGTCGCGCCGTTGTGGGACATGTGCCGCAGCCTGGCCGACGGGCTGACCGACCAGCATAGTGGCTATAAGGGTTCGGTCACGTCGACCAAGCTGAAGGTCGCGGGTCTGGATGTCTTCTCCGCCGGTGACTTTTCGGGCGGCGAAGGGTGCGAGGATATCGTCCTGCGCGATGCCGCGCGCGGGGTCTACAAGCGCGTCGTGGTCAAGGACGACAAGGTCGTTGGCGCTGTCCTTTATGGCGATACGGCGGATGGCGGCTGGTATTTCGACCTGCTCAGGAAGGGCGAGGATGTCGCGGACATTCGTGATCTACTGATCTTCGGGCAAGCCTTCGCCTCTGGAGGAGGCGCGCTGGACCCTAAGGCGGCCGTTGCGGCGCTCTCGGACGATGCTGAGATTTGCGGCTGCAACGGCGTCAGCAAAGGTCAGGTTGTCGCCTGCATATCGGCGGGCAATTGCAGCCTTGATGCGGTGCGCGGCTCGTGCAAGGCTTCGGCCAGCTGCGGACAATGTACGGGTATGGTCGAGAATTTGCTGGCGCTGACGCTGGGCGACGATGTCGCCTCCGGGCCGAAGACGCTATGCAAATGCACCAGCTTCACCCATGACGATGTGCGCCGCGAGATCGTGGCGCAGAATATGCGCTCGATCCCGGAAGTGATGCAGTTGCTGCACTGGTCGACGCCGGATGGCTGCTCCTCCTGCCGGCCCGCGCTTAATTATTATCTGCTCTGCGCGCTGCCCGGAGACTATCAGGACGATCAGCAGAGCCGCTTCGTCAATGAGCGGATGCACGCCAATATCCAGAAGGACGGCACCTACTCGGTCGTGCCACGCATGTGGGGTGGCCTGACCAATCCGCGTGAATTGCGCGCGATCGCCGATGTGGTCGAGAAGTTCAATGCGCCGATGGTCAAGGTGACGGGTGGCCAGCGCCTCGATATCTTCGGCATCAGGAAGGAGGATCTGCCCGCCGTCTGGGCCGATCTGAACGCAGCCGGCATGGTGTCGGGGCACGCTTACGGCAAGTCGCTGCGCACGGTGAAAACCTGCGTTGGCAGCGAATGGTGCCGCTTCGGCACGCAGGATTCGACCGGCCTTGGCGTCAGGATCGAGCGGATGACATGGGGATCGTGGATGCCCCACAAGTTCAAGATCGCCGTGTCCGGTTGCCCCCGCAATTGCGCGGAGGCGACGATCAAGGACTTTGGCGTTGTCTGCGTGGACTCCGGCTATGAACTGCATGTCGGCGGCAATGGCGGCATCCATGTTCGCGCCACCGACCTGCTGTGCAAGGTCGCGACCGAGCAGGAGGCGATGGATTATTGCGCCGCCTTCACCCAGCTCTACCGTGAGGAAGCCCGTTATCTGGAGCGCACCGCGCCATGGATCGAGCGGATCGGCGTGGATTATATCAAGCAGCGGATCGTGGAGGACGATGCAGGCCGCGAGGCACTGCGCGCGCGCTTCCTTTATTCGCAGAGCTTCAGCCAGGACGACCCGTGGGCCGAACGTGCCGCCGGGCAACATGCCGAACTGCACCAGCCGCTCGCCCCTATTGCCATCGCTGCGGAGTGAACGACATGACCGACTGGATCGACATCGGAACGCTGGCCGACATTCCCCAGCGCGGCGCCCGCACGGTGCAGATTGATGGGCAGAAAGAGATCGCGGTGTTCCGCACCGGCGACGATCAGGTCTTCGCGCTGGTCAATGAATGTCCGCACAAAAAGGGGCCGCTCAGCCAGGGCATCGTCCATGGCCACAACGTCTCCTGCCCGCTGCACAATTGGAACATTGCGCTGAAAACGGGTGAGGCGCAGGGCAATGACGAGGGGTGTACGCCAACTATCGCGGTGCGGATGGAGGGCGAGCGTGTTCTGATCGCGCGGCCGGCGGCGATGAAGGCGGCTGCCTGATGGCGGAAGCGGTCCGCACAACCTGCGCCTATTGCGGCGTCGGCTGCGGCATTTCGGCCATGCCGACCGGGCCACGATCGGTCGTCATCAAGGGGGACGAGGCGCATCCGGCCAATGGCGGGCGGCTTTGTTCCAAGGGCACGCATCTGGGCGAGACGGTCGGGCTGACCGGGCGGCTGCTGCACCCGATGATCGGTGACAGGCGGGCCAGTTGGGACAAGGCGCTGAACCTTGTGGCGAAGCGCTTCAAGGAAACAGTCGACCGCTATGGGCCGGACAGCGTAGCTTTCTACGTCTCCGGCCAGTTGCTGACCGAGGATTATTATGTCGCCAACAAGCTGATGAAGGGCTTCATCGGCACGGCGAATATCGACACCAATTCGCGCCTCTGCATGTCGAGCGCCGTCGCCGGGCATAACCGGGCGTTCGGTGAGGATATCGTCCCCGCCACCTATGGCGATCTGGAGGAAGCGGACCTCATTGTGCTGGTTGGGTCCAACACCGCCTGGTGCCATCCG
>JAGVJS010000127.1 GCA_020051025.1 Sphingobium sp.
AGCGTCCTGCCATCGACAAGGCCCGCGTCGGTCCGCACCGGATCGCCGGCAGACTGCGCGACAATCTGCGCCGGGGCGGCTGATGACAGCAGCAGGCCCAGCGCGAGCAACAGCCGCCGCATCACTTCTTGCCCTTCAACTGCGTATCGAAGAAGCGGAAGGTCAGGTCCAGCGCGCGCAGCGAGGCGTCACGGGTGGCGGCCGCATCGGCCCCGATCCAGCTATGGCCGACGCCCTTGATGATCTCCAGCGTGACGGGAACGCCGGCAGTCTTCAAGGCGGCGGCGAGCTGGCGCGACTGGTCGGCGGGCACCACCTTGTCGTCCGTGCCGTGGATCAGCAGCATCGGCGGATCCTTGGCATCGACATGGGCGGCGGGGCTGGCGGCCTTGATGCGGTCGGCCGGACAATCGGGTTTCACGCAGTCGAGATAGGCATTTTCCGCACCGGCAATGACCGGCGGCATGGTCGCGAAATCATAGACGCCATACCAGCCGACGCCGGCCTGCACACAATCGCTCTGGCCCGCATTGCTCTTGTCCTCGCCGGTCGGGGCGATGCCGCATTGCAGGGTGGCGAGCGCCGCCAGCTGCCCGCCGGCCGATCCGCCCCAGACCGCGACATGGCCGCCGTCCAGCCCGAAGCGCTGCGCATTGACGCGCAGATAGCGGATGGCAGTGCGAACGTCGTCGATCGCGGCCGGAAAAGGCGCTTCCTTCGACAGCCGATATTCGAGCGAGGCGACGACATAGCCGCGCGCCGACAGATCAGCCAGCACGGCGGTGAAGTCGCTGAACGCGCCCGACTGGCGGGTATGGCCGTTCGCCCAGCCGCCGCCATGGATATAGATGACCAGCGGCAGCGGCCTGCCCTGCTGCGCCGGGCGGTAAAGGTCGAGGATGATCGGGCGATAGCCGGGGATGGTCGAATAGGCGATGTCGGCATTGACCGTGACGCCGTTGCCCAGCGTCAGGACGCGGTCGGGCATCGGATCGCCCAGCGCGGGTTCAGGAGAGGTGGCCGGCGATGGCGGCTGGGCATGGGCTGATATCGTGGCTGTCAGGGCCGCCGTCATCACGGCCAGACCCAAAGATAGCGTGGTCCGCTTTCGCATATTCCTCTCCCGTCGCGATTCTTGTGCTAACTATTTCGTACACTGATATCATCGGTGATGCGCAAGGCAAGCCCGATGATATCAGTGGCGTTATGCGTGAGACATGGCGGGGTGGATGACAAGGAGGCGCGTCCTATCCAGCGTCATGCTGAACTTGTTCAGTTGCGCTGGCCTTCGGCTCAGCATCCATTTTCCGACGAGAGGATGGTGCATGGCGGCGCCATGGATCCTGAAACAAGTTCAGGATGACGGTTATTGAAGAAATCGTCGCCCGTCCCTTCAGGCCCGGCACCAGCTTTCTACAATGTCGATCACATTGCCCCGGCGCCGCGCCAATATCTTGGGCGCGGTCACATCCCGCTCGAAACCATAGGAGACGGTGTAACGGTTGGAGACGTTGTAGAAGCAGAGCGCACTGATCGTCATATGCAGTTCCAGCGGGTCGATCCCCTCACGAAAATGACCGCTGGCGACGCCGCGCGCCAATATGTTGCGCAGTTGCTCCACCACCTTGCGATTGCGTTCGCGAATACCCGGAATTTCGCCGATATGCGCGCCGCGCAGGATATTCTCGTTCATCACCAGCCGGACGAATTCGGGATGCTGGTGATGATAGTCGAAGGTGGCGCCGACAACGTCGCGCAAAGCGGCGTCAGGGGCCAGGTCGCTGCGGGTATTGTCCGCGTCAATCTCGCGCACCGCCGTATAGGCGCGTTCCAGCACCGCGCGGTACAAGCCTTCCTTGCTACCGAAATAATAATAGATCATCCGCTTGGACGCATCGGTCCGTTCGGCGATTTCGTCGATCCGCGCGCCGCTCAGCCCCTTGTCGGCGAACTCCAGCGTTGCGACGTCCAATATGTTGAGGCGGGTTTCCTCCGCCTCGCCGGCCCGCCCACTCGCCTTATTCTGTATATTCGTCGGCGATCTGGCCACGCATCCATCCTTCTCTGTCTCTTCCCGGCATAGCTTGCCAGCGGCGCGCCATACAAGAGAGGATGCACAGGAGAAGGACAAGGTGCCGCCCGTCCGATGGCGGGCGGCACCCCAAGGTCAGAAGCGCACGCCCACGCCCATCCAGATGCGGGCCGGGTCGATGACATAGCCGGACGCATCATAGTCCAGCCGCTTGTCGAACAGATTCTGCACTCCGCCATGGACAGTGAAGGCCGGCGTGATCTTGTAGGCGCCGCCGATATCCACCACCGTATAGCTGGCGGCGAAAATGTTCGTGCCGCTGATCTGCGCCTCCGTCACCGCTTCCTTGCCGCGATAGACGGCGCGGGCATAGGCGGACAGGCGCTGGTCGGGCTTCCAGTTGAGCGAGGCGCTGGCCTGCTGCCTGGGCGTGTCGTTGAGCGCCGCGCCCGCCGCCGCGCCGGTCAGCTGTTCCGAATCGGTCAGCGTGCCGGTGGCGTTGACGCGCAATGTGCTGGTCAGCGGGAAATCGACCGCCAGTTCGATACCGCGCACCTTGGCCTTGTCCACATTCACATAGGTCGTGGGCGGGCGGCCGATCGAACTCAATGGCTCGTCCGTACACCAGGCGTTCGCCACCAGACAGGTGACGCGGGTGATCTTGTCATTGAAGCGCGTGTCATAGGCGGTCAGGCTGGCGTTGACGCGACCGCGCGAGAAGAGCAAAGCCGCCTCGATCGTGCGGCTGGTTTCCGCTTCCAGATCCGGATTGCCATAAATGGTGCCGCCGCGGCTGGACTGGCCCCAGTCGGGGATCGTCTGGCGCAGACTGGGCGCGCGAAAACCCTGCGAATAGCCGCCCTTGAGCGTGAACGCCTGATTGATGTTCCACACTGCATAGACGCGCGGGGTCCAGTGGACGCCATATTGTTCGTCATTATCCATGCGGATGCCGCCGGTCAGCGCCAGCCCGTCGAGCAGCTTCAACTCGTTTTCGGCAAACAAGGCCCAACTGGTACGGCTGGTGCCGGTGGTGGTGGACCCAGACAGCAGATTGCCGGTCAGGTCTGTCAGATCCTCATGGCGGTAGAAGCCGCCGATCGTCAGCGTGTTGGACGGCAACGGCACGACCCACAGGCTCTGCGCGACGCTGTTTTTCACTTCCTTCTGCGCGGTGACGTTTTCCGCATCCTCATATTGGATATAGGATTCCGACGTCGCAAAGCCCCATCTGCCGCTGTGGCTGATGGAGGCAACCTTGCGCCTCTGATCCTGGACATCAACGGTGCCGGCCGGCGATGTGGCGGACGCCTCGATCGTCTCGCCGGAAATCTGCGTCACCTTCTGCCGATAATAGCCGGCCTCGACCAGGATTTCATGATTGTCGCTGAGCGCGAAGCCGAGCTTGGCGGCCAGGCTTTCATCCTCCCGCCTGGGGGTGCCCCCAATCACCTTGTCGCCTTCGCGCCGGTTGATCGCACCCTGCAACTGGACGCCGACGCCCCTGGTCACTGGCCCCGAAAGATAGAAATTGCCATCGGCGAAATTGCCATAGTCGCTGCCCAGTTGCATCGTGCCGTTGACCCGCGCGCTGCCGCGCCAGTCATCACCGATCCGCCGGGTGATGATGTTGACGACGCCGCCCATCGCATCCGACCCGTAGAGCGAAGACATGGGACCGCGCACAATCTCGATCCGCTCGATCGCCTCAAGCGGGGGCAACTGCCCGCCTTCGCTGATATTGCCGCCATTGGTGCGGGATTCGCGCGACGACAGGCGCTTACCGTCCACCAGGATCAGCGTATATTGCGGCGCCATGCCACGAATGGAGATGTCGCGGCTGTTGCCTTCGCCCGGGGTGACGGTGACGCCCGGCACCTCCATCAGCGCGTCGGTGACTTCGCGATAGGGCATGCGGTCCAGCGTTTCGCGATTGATGACGGTGATGGAGGCCGGCGCGTCGCGCACCTCCTGCTCGCGGCCGGCGGCGGTGACGACGATCTGGTCGCCATCGGCGGCGGCATCCGCAGCGAGAGCGACGGCGGGGAAGAGAATGGCGGCGAGCGCGCTACCGGCGCGCAAAAGGGTCTGGGCCTTCATGGAAAGTCCTTGGGTTGAACGACGGATGGGCGCGCAAACGCGCTCCTGGAAGGAGGGCTGCGACAGGGATGCGCAGTCCAGGTGGCGATAGTCTTGAAAGTTCCCCCGCGCCTTTCCGGCGCTCTCAGTTGCGATTGCTTCGCAGCCGCATCTGTCGCATTCTTCCTGCTATGCCAAATATCAAATTTGAATAGCGCATTTGCCGGATATGATCGCTTATACCGCGTCTGCCAACTGGTCGATCAGCCATAAGGTCGCGGGGTCGCGGGCACTGCGTTCATGCCATAGCACCCAATAATCGAAGCCTTTAATCTCTGTCGGCGAAGGCAGACAAGCAAAGCCGTGCGATCGCGCGAACCGTCCCGCCGCGCGGGTCGGCATCGTCAATATCGCGTCGGTCGCGCCGATCAGGTCGGGCGCGGCGTAGAAATAGGGCAGGCGCGCCACCAGATGCCGCTCCCCCGCCCGATCCCCCAGACAGGATTGGACATGGTCGATATCGGGGTCGCCAACCGTGACAGCGACATGCGGCCAGGCCAGATAGGCGTCGAGCGAAACCGATCCGTCCGCCAGGATCGGGTGGCCGGGCCGCACGATCAGCGATTGCGTTTCACAGAACAGGTGGCGGGCATGGGTCAGCGACAGGTCGGGCTGGAACCCGTAGATGATGAGATCAAGTTCGCCCGATACCAGCTTCTTGAACATGTCGCCGGAGAAGGCGGATACATCGATGCCGCAGCCGGGCGCCGCCGCACCGATGACCGGCAGCGCGGGCGACACGACCGACAGGACGCCATAGTCGGTCGCCGCCACGCGGAAATTGCGATGCAGCAGGGCAGGATCGAAAGTTGCCGGTTCCAGCAGCGCCGCGCTCATCGCCAGCCAGGCTTCCAGCGGCTGTGCCAGCGCCTCGCCCC
>JAGVJS010000432.1 GCA_020051025.1 Sphingobium sp.
CCGCGTCCCTTCCCGCCGCCGCGCAGGCGCAGGAGGCGCCCGCCGCCGCAGCCGGCAATTCCGATATCATCGTCACGGCGCGCAAGCGGCAGGAAACGCTGCTGGACGTGCCGGTCGCAGTGACGGCGATCAGTGGCGACACGCTGGCCAAGCAGAACATCAATTCCGTCCGCGAAGCCGCCGCTCTGTCACCCGGCCTCAATATCTCCAGCGACGGCGCAGGTCGTGCCTTCGTGTCGATCCGTGGCGTCGGCGTGACGCTGGTGCAGACGGTGCAGCCGGGCGTCGGCCTCTTTATCGACGGCATCTATCGCCCCAATACCGCTTATCTCAATAATCCGCTGCTCGATGTCGAGCGGATCGAGGTGCTGCGCGGGCCGCAGGGTACGCTTTATGGCAAGAATACGCTGGGCGGTGCGATCAACGTCATCACCCGCCAGCCGGGCAATGATTTCGAGGCGCGCGGTGCGGCCAGCTATGCCGGGCCGGACAATAGCTGGCTGGTGTCCGGCTCTGTCTCAGCCCCGATCGTGCAGGACAAGCTGGCCATCCGCATCGGTGGCGCGCACCGTCAGCAGGACGGTTTCATCCGCAACACCACGGTCGGCGGCCATAGCAACAGCCTGAACACGGACTCGGTCAGCGGCACGCTGCGCTTCACGCCCGGCAATGACGTGGTTATCGCGGTCAACGGCTATTATGACTGGATCAAGGGCCACAATGTGCCCTACGCTTGGGTCAGCGGCCCGACCGACTATTCGCGCAACAATAATTTCAACACGACCGGCATCACCACCTATAAATATCGCGGCGTCAATGCGCGGATCGAGGCCCCGATCGAGGCGATCGACACGCGCGTGACCCTGCTCGCCGCCTATGATGCGCGCGACACCAATTCGCCCGACAGCGACGGCGATTTCGGGCCGGCCAATGTAGTCCGCTCGACCGGTCGGGACCAGTTGCGCACCAAGACGGTGGAATTGCGGTTCGACACCACGCTGAACGAGCAGCTGTCGACCCTGTTCGGCCTGTTCTACAGCCGGGAGACATTCGACGCGGCGGGCGCCAATAGGATCGTGCCGTTCGGGCTGGTGCTGCCTTCGTCCGATCATCGCGTCGGCGACACCTATGCTGCTTTCGGCACCATCTTCTGGAAGCCGACCAGCGATTGGGAAGTCGCGCTCGGCATGCGGTACGATCATGAGAATCGCCGGGCATTGGGCGCGCCTCGCCTGAAGTCGAACGAGGTGGAACCGCGCCTGTCGATCACCCGGCACTGGAACCCCAGCCTGATGACCTATGCCTCGGTCGCGCGCGGTTATCGTGGCGGCGGCTTCAATGCGCCGACGGCACCGGTTCGGACTTATCAGGGGGACAGTGCCTGGACATATGAAGTCGGGACGAAATATGCGACGTCCGCCTTCAGCCTGTCGGGCGACATCTTCTTCAGCGATTACAAACATTATATCGGCCTGAACAGCGTCGCGCCGAGCAGCGCGGGCGGGCTGGTGACGGTCGATCTCAATGCCGGCCATGTCCACAGCTACGGCGCGGAACTGGAAGCGCGGGTCCGGCCGACCGACAACTGGACCATCTCCAGCGGCCTGACCTACATGCACGCCCGGCTGATCGACTCGTCGGAATATACCGACGTCACCAACCGGACCCTGTCGAGCGACCGGCTGACCTTCCAGCCGGACTGGCTCTACAATATCAGCAGCGATTATGTCGTGCCGCTGGGCGACAACAAGCTGACTTTCAATGCCAGCCTGAACGGCAAGAGCAAGCGGCTGGCGGCGACGCTGAACCAGACGACGCCGACCTTCCTGAAGGGCTATGCCGTCGTCAACGGCTCCATCACCTTCGCCACCGCCGGCGGCATCGAATTCGGCGTCTTCGGCAACAACCTGTTCAACAAGAAATATTTCGACGCCTATATCGAAAAGACGACGTTGCAACTGGCCGGCCTGCCGGCATCGGACCTGGGCATTATCGGCGACCTGCGCCGCTATGGCGTCCGCGCCAGCTTCAAGTTCTGATCCGATGAGCGTCCACACCCCCTTGCTGCCGCGCAAGCCTTTGCCGGACGGATTCCTCGACCAGGTCATGGCGCTGGTGGGCGACCGGCTGGCCCTTGGGGAAGCCATCCGCCTGCAACATGGGCAGAGCGAGGCGCATTTCGAGCCGGTGCTGCCCGATGCGGTGGTCTTCGCCGAAACCACCGAGGAGGTGGCGGATCTGGTCACCTTGTGCGTGACGGCGGGGGTGCCGGTCATTCCCTTCGGCGCGGGCACCTCGGTCGAGGGCAATACCCTGCCGGTCATGGGCGGGATTACCATCGATCTCAGCCGGATGGATGCGATTGTTGAGGTCAATCAGGAGGATTTCGACTGCACCGTCCAGGCGGGGGTGCGGCGCGAGCAGCTGAACGAATATCTGCGCGATCAGGGGCTGTTCTTCCCGATCGATCCGGGGGCGAATGCGACCATTGGCGGCATGGCCTCCACCCGCGCTTCCGGCACGAATGCAGTACGTTACGGGACGATGCGGGAAGCCATTCTGAGCCTGAAGGTGGTGACGCCGGATGGCCGGATCATCCGCACCGCGCGCCGCGCACGCAAGTCTGCGGCGGGCTATGACCTGACGCGGCTGATGATCGGCAGCGAAGGGACGCTGGGCATCATTACCGAAGTGACGCTGCGCCTGCATGCCATACCCGAAGCCATATCCTCGGCCGTGTGCAGTTTCGACACGTTGCAGGGCGCGGTCGACACGGTGGTGCAGTCGATCCAGATCGGCGTGCCGCTGGCGCGGGTAGAGATATTGGACGATGTGCAAATGCGCGCGGTCAATCGCTGGTCGAAGCTGGACTATCCCGAACTGACCACCTTGTTCTTCGAGTTCCACGGGTCGCAATCCTATGTGGACGAGCAGGTTCGGACAGTGGAAGAAATCGCCGCCATGCATGGCGGGGGTGAATTTCGCTGGTCGAACCTGCCCGAACAACGCTCCAAATTGTGGAAGGCCCGGCACGAGGCCTATTATGCCGCGGTCAACATGCGCCCCGGCGCGATCGGATGGGCGACCGACGTGTGCGTGCCGATCAGCCGCCTTGCCGAATGCATCACCCGGACGCGGGAGGATCTGGACAAGGCCAGCCTGCCCGCGACCATATTGGGCCATGTCGGCGACGGCAATTTCCACGTCATCTTCGCGATCGATCCCAACGCACCGGAGGAGATGGCCGAGGTGGAGGCGCTCAACCAACGGCTGGTCGACAGGGCGCTGGCGATGGACGGCACCTGCACCGGCGAACATGGCATCGGCCTTGGCAAGCAACATTGTCTGGTCAAGGAACTGGGCGAGGCGGTCGACCTCATGCGCGTCATCAAGCGCGCGCTGGACCCGCAGAACCTGTTCAATCCGGGCAAGATTTTCACCGTCTGACATAGAGGCGTTTAGCCGGGGGGCTAAACTGTCCGACCGCGTCGGTTTCCCTGGCGCGGTCGGGCATCACAGCAGGAGAATGGGCATGACCAGTCCGCCGCGCGTCAACCCGGCGCTCCGCCCTGTGCGGGGTGCCCACAATCCGCAATCCTTCCTGCGCATCCTGCCATCATTACTGATCCTGTCGCTCGCGATGGCCGCTGGCTTCACCATGATGGGGGCGTTCAGTATGGTGCAGGAAGGCGCGAAGGCGGAAATGGCGCTGAGCGATTTCCATCTGTCGCTGGTACAGGGCGTAGCCGCCGCCGTGCCGTTGCTGCTCTTTTCCATACCTATCGGATTATTGGTGGATCGCACCAACCGGTTGCGCCTTTTCATCGGCCTGGCGGTCGTTTGGACGATCGGCACTTTTCTGACCGCGACGGCGCAGAGCGTGACCATGCTCTTCATCGCCCGGATGCTGGCCGGTATCGGCACCGCCGGCGCGCTAACGGCGGCGCTGTCGCTCTGTGCCGACCTGTGCCCGCCGCATCAACGGGGCAGGGCGCTGCTGATCGTGACGCTGGGCAAGG
>JAGVJS010000162.1 GCA_020051025.1 Sphingobium sp.
GACAATTGCAGCATCGCGCCGAGGCCCAGGCCAAGCGCGACGACGAGGCCGGTGCCGCCTAGAATCGCGCCCGCCCCCTTTTCGACCGCCTTGGCTGTTTCTTCCATCGGCAGGCCGGCCAGCACGCCCACGGTAAAGGCACCGCAGAGCAGGCCGACAAAGGGATGAAGGCGCCCCCGGATGATGAGAATAATCGACAGGGCGATGCCGACGATGGCGGCCAGGATCAGCCGATAGTCAGCCGGGCTCATTGCCCCCGCCCCTCAAAACCGGTTGAGAAACCCAAATCGGCAAACATAACCGAATGATGTGGTGATAGCGCCATCCTCTCCCCCTAAGATCCCGCCGAAATCCGGCGATTCCGCTGTGCGCATTTTAAAATCTGTTGGACAGATTATAAAGGATAATTAGCTATATCCTAGATATTTCGCGATCCTATACCATTTTTCGCTTGAAGCTGTCTGACCAATTCAATTATTGTTAGCGTTACCGAGTCCGATGCAGCCAGCGGGCCAGAAAGCTGGCGCATTGATATCGGACCGAACAGGGAGAGGACGGATGCACTTCGCGATGGATTTGCACGATAGTCTCGATCAGCAGGAATATAGGCGCGTCGAACCGCCCCGCCTGACACCGACCCAGATGAAGGTATTATGCTGCGTCCATTCAGGACTGTTGAACAAGCAGATCGCCTATGAGTTGGGCATGGCGGAGGCCACGGTGAAGGTCCACATGACGGCATTGATGCGCAAGCTGAATGTCCGCAACCGGACCCAGGCCGCGATCGCCGCCCGCAATCTGGGCTGGTTGCGCCCGGCGCTCAGTCGGGCGGCCGACTGACCGATCGCCTGGCAAACTGGGAGAGGATGGCATGACCGGCAGTTCCCGTCGCAATATATTGGCCGGCCTTGGCGCTGGCATGATGCTGTCCGGTATGAGCGGGAGCGCGGCGACGCGACCCGCCCGCAAGATCGGCTATGCGATCGTCGGCCTTGGTTCCTATGCCACGCGCCAGATCATGCCGAATTTTGCCGGGTGCGACCATGCCCGGCTGGTGGCTCTGGTCAGCGGCACACCGGCCAAGCTGGACCAATATGGCGCGGACTACGGCATCCCCAAGACGCACAGATACAGCTATGCCGATTTCGACCGCATCCGCGACAACCCGGATATCGATATCGTCTATGTCGTGCTGCCCAACAGCCTGCACGCCGAATATAGCATCCGCGCCGCGCAGGCCGGCAAGCATGTGATGTGCGAGAAGCCGATGGCGGTGTCCGTTGCGGAATGCGAGGCGATGATCGCCGCCTGCAAGAAGGCGGGGACCAGGCTGATGATCGGCTATCGGTCGCGTTTCGAACCCTATAACCGGCTGGCGATCGATCTGGCGCGATCGGCCCATGTCGGGCGGACCCAGATCATTACGGCCGATCATGGCTTTCCGATCCGGCCGGACCAGTGGCGGCTGGACAAGCCGCTTTCGGGCGGCGGGTCGATGATGGACATCGGCATCTACAGTCTGAACGCGGCGCGCTATCTGACCGGGGAGGAACCGGTCGCGGTCAGCGCGGTCGAAGTCACAGACCGATCCGATCCGCGGTTCCGCACGGTGGAGGATAAGATCAATTTCCTGCTGCGCTTTCCATCGGGCGTCATCGCCAATTGCGTGTCCAGCTACAGCTCGTCCCATAATCATTACAGGGTCAGCGGCACACAGGGCTGGATCGACATGGAGCCGGCGACTGCCTATTCCGGTCAGGTCATGACGATCCGCAAGGACGGCATCACCGCGCCGCGCACCCTGCCTGCCACCGGCAAGAACCAGTTTGCCGGGCAACTCGACCATATGGCCGAATGCATCCTGAGCGGGGCGACGCCGATTGTGGCCGGCGAAGAAGGGCTGGCCGACCTGCGCGTGATCGAGGCGATCTATCGAAGCGCCGCAGAAGGCCGCAGCGTCAGGATCAACGCATGATCGGGCGGCGCACGGTTATCGCCGGGCTGGCAAGCCTGCCGGTCGCGGCGATGGCCGCCCCTGCCCCGACCGGCTTCGTGAAGCGGCTCAACCCCGGACTGGACGCGATCATCCCGCCATCCGCCACGGTCGAGTTTCTGGCGGAGGGGTTCCGCTGGGCCGAGGGGCCAGTCTGGATAGCGCAGGGCGACTATCTGCTGTTCAGCGATCCGCCCGCCAATATCGTCTATCGCTGGCGCAAGGGGGAAGGCGCCCAGCCCTTCCTGTCGCCCGCCGGTTTTCAGGGCGACATTCCGGCCGGGGTGCGGGAGGCGGGCCTCAATGGCCTGACGACAGACAAGGACGGCGCATTGATCGCGGCGGACAGCGGGACACGCGCGATCGTGCGGGTCGACCTGAAAAGCCGCCAGCGCACCATCTTGGCCGACCAGTTTGATGGCAAGCGGTTCAACAGCCCCAACGACCTGTGCATCGCGCCGTCGGGCATCCTTTATTTCACCGATCCGCCTTATGGCTTTACCGATGGCGATGAATCCGCACTGCGCGAATTGCCGTATAATGGCCTTTACATGCGGACGCCGGACGGCACGGTGACCTTGATCGACGGCAGCCATCATCGCCCCAATGGCGTGGCGATCGCGCCGGATGGGCGGACGCTCTATCTGGCGCTGTCGGACGAGAAGCAGCCCGAAGTGCGGGCCTATACGCTCGGCGCGGATGGGAGGCCGACCGGCCAGCGGCTGTTCCATGATTTCCGCGAGGGACTGGCACAAGGGCTGCCCGGCCTGCCAGACGGGATCAAGGTTGGTCCAAAGGGCCATGTCTTTGCCACCGGGCCGGGCGGCGTCCATATCTTTACCTCCGAGGGCGAGGCACTGGGCCTGGTGGGCGCGGGCAAGGCTGTCGCCAATATCTGTTTCGGCGCAGGCGGGGCCAGCCTGTTCCTGACATCGTCGGACCGGCTGGCCAGGATCGCGCTGCGATAAGCTGACGACCACGCCCGTTTCGCCGCAAACGAAGTCGAGACGTGGCCAGCGCGCTGCTTCCCGGTTCTCGCCTTCGCCCGAAACGAACCGATCATGCTATTTATAGCGCCCCATCGTCACCTTGATCCAGACCGGCTGGTCGATCAGGTTCAGGCCATAATCGGTCTGGTCGCCGTTCCAGATACGATCCATGACCCATTCGCCCTTGTCGAAATGGCCTTCCTCGACCTTCACCACCATGCCGCCCGGCGCGCTGCCCGCTTTGGACGCGAACTCGACGCGGACATGATCGCCGGTGAAGAGGAATTCATTGGCGGACAGTTGCGCCACCACCATGCCGCCGGTCGGTTCGGTCGCCCAGGCGGGCAGATCGGCCTTGGGGAACCATTCGCGCTGGCCGAACTGCCATTGGCCAAAGCTGGCGGTAATCGTCCAGTCGCCCATGGTCGTGCTGACTGGCGCGCCATCGTCCGGTTTGGCCGTGCCCCAGACCGGATGGTCGAAGGCGATCTTCGCCCAGGGCGCTGACGCTACCGCCCGATATTTGGCGGCGAAAGCGTCCAGCGTCTTGTCGTCGAAACCCTTGGCGCCCAATGGGTAGTTGTAGTAGCCGGTGCCATCCATGCCGAAGGGTGCAAAGCCGATCGCCCCGCGACCCAGCGCCGCCCAGAAATAGCGCGCATATTCGGCGGCATTGCCGATTTCCGGCACCATCAGCGCATTGTCCGGCCGGGTATAGAGGTCGAGATGCTTGAAGACGTTGCGGCTGGCGCGATCGTAAATGTCGGGCGCGGCCAGATCGAGCGAGGGCGCGGCGGCCTTCCATATGTCGATCACATCGCCCTGCGGCCCGCCGCTGGACAGCGCCATCTGATCGGGCTTGGCGAAGGGATCGCCCAGCGATGCGTTCACATACATGGGCAGCGGCTTGATCGCCTTCCCCTCTGACGCCAGCGCCTCGATATAGCGGGCGGTGTGCCAGGTGTTGAAGGCCCGATCGGCCTGATCGCCAAAGACGCTGGCCCAGTTGCCGCCGGGCTTTTTCAAGGCTTTGGTCAGCGCGGCGGGCACCGGCCCGTCAAACAGCTTCTGCGCAGCCGGCGCATAGTCGCGCGGGTTCCTGTAGCTGCCGACTTCATTTTCCGGCTGCACCATGATGACCGTATTCTGGGCGTCATGATCGCGAATATAGGCCATCAGCTTCAGGAAAGCGCGCTTGTCCGCCTCCAGCGTCGCGGCGCCATGGGGGGACAGGACGCCATGGTCCTTGCCATCCTTCGTCTTCATGCGCGGGAAACGGCGATTGTCCAGCTTCACCCAGTCGGGCGTGTAGGCAAGGCCGGTATTCTTCCAAGCGCCGAACCACAGCAGGACGATGCGCTTGTCATGTTTGCGCGCTTCATCGAGGAGGGTCTGGACGAAGCTATAGTCGAACTGCCCCTCCTTTGGCTCCAGTTGCTCCCAGGCGATCGGCGCTTCGACCGTATTGGCGCCGATCCGGTCGAGCACTGGCCAGACCTTCGCCAGCGGGGCAGTGTAATTGCTGCTGTTGTTGACCTGACCGCCCAGCATCAGAAAGGGCGCGCCGTCCACGATCAGCGCATGCTTGCCGTTGCGCGTCTCGATATGCGGGGTGTCGCGCTGCGCTAAGGCAGGGGTTGCGGACAGAAGAGTAGCGGCGAGCAGGAGCCGGGCAAGGGTCATGAAGGGGCCTTTCAGGGCTGTTCGTCGAGGGAGAAGATGCGGGTCGTCTCGGTCCATTTGGCGCCGGGCACGGCCCAGGCGAGCGGGCACTGGACAGTGTCCATCTGCGCTTCCCACGCCTGCACCGCCGGATCGGCTGCGTCGGCCGCAGCCTTGACCGCCGGGTCGAAACCGGGGCCGGTTTCCATCAGCATGACGAGGCGATTGCCGCTGCGATAGATATCCATCGCCGTCACATCGGCCGCGCGGATGCTGGCGCCGATCGCCGGGGGCAGCGCGCCCGATGCGTGCCATGCCTCATAGTGGGCGATGGCCTCCGCATCGTCGACCAGATCGATCAGCAGGACATGGCGCATCAATTGACCCAGCCGCCATCGATCACATGGACCGCGCCGGTAGTGAAGGCGGCTTCGTCACTGGCGAGATAGAGGACAAGGTTCGCAATCTCCTCCGCCCGGCCCAGCCGGCCCATGGGCTGGCGTGCGATGAAGGCGGCCTGCGCCGCTTCATAATCGCCCGTGTCATGCAGCCGCTGTTGCAGCGAGGGCGTGTCGATCGTGCCGGGGCAGATACAGTTGCAACGCACCCCCTGCCCCACGAAATCGGCAGCGACCGCCTTGGTCAGGCCGATGACGCCGGCCTTGCTCGCGCCATAGGCGAAGCGGTTGGGGATGCCCTTCACCGAACTGGCGATGGAGGACATATTGACGATCGACCCCGCGCCTCTCTCCACCATGGCGGGCAGGAAGGCGCGGATCGTGTGATACATGGCGGTCATGTTGAGCGAGAGGGCGAAGTCCCAATCTTCCTGCGGGCATTCCAATATGTTGCCGGCATGGACCACGCCCGCGATATTGGCGAGAATGTCGATCGGGCCGACCTGGGCCGCCAGCGCCCGCACCGCTGCACCATCAGTCGCGTCGAGCGCCAGCAGTTCGCAGCCCTCCAGCCCTTCCAGCGCGTCCCGGTCCCGGTCGGTGGC
>JAGVJS010000133.1 GCA_020051025.1 Sphingobium sp.
GACAGCGGGGACGAGCCGTTCGAACAGGCGGCCTGAAATCCGGGCGCGGGCGGATTGCATCCGCCCGCGCTTGTTTTGCCGGGAAAAAAATCGCGCCGCGTGGCCGTCGCCGGATCGGCGTCGGCCACGCGGCGAACGGGTCATCGGCACTGCTTTGCCGCTCGTTGAACGGCCCGCCTTTCCAGCCATGATCGCCGCATGACGCGCGCCGACCAGAGTGAAATCCGCATGCGGATCGTGATCGACGAGCCGGTCATCGGCGTGGCGCACAGCCTCCAGTCCAAGGACGGTCGGCCGCTCGACGCCCAATGCTCCGAGGGCGGCGAACCGCTTGCCTTCCACTTCGCCACAAGGGTCGCGCCCGGCCCCAAATTCTTCGGCGACGAGGTGCGACGGGAAGGCCCCGAGCGCGGACAAATGGCTGGTGATCCGGCCTCGCCCTGGACCCGCCGGATGAAGATCGACATCCACGATATCGCCGGGGACATGCTCGACCGCGCTGCCCGAGGGGGCGTTATCGAAACCCGCGTCCACGGCACCGCCAAGGATGGCACACCCGCCTGCGCGACGCTCAAGCCGACGTCACGGCTCATCGTCTAGCCATGGGCCGGGTCGAAGGGCCGGATGCTGGCCTTGAGGATTGGGGGCGGACGACAGGCCGCTTGTGATCGGCCCCGCTAGCTGTAGCCTCCCTGATACCATCGTCTTTCTGCCCCTCATCGCCGACCCCATTTGCCTCTATGCATGGCAGGTCTGGCGCCGGTCGTCCTGGTCCGCGCAACGGCTGCGCCGATCTTCTTCCCCGGCTTGGGCGCTTCGCTCCTGCGCCTTCCTCGCGAGACAAGAAGCCCGGCTTTCGCCGTCCTCCGCTGCGCTTCGGCCTGACCACCCCATCGCCTGGCGATGGGACCCCGGCACAGGTGCGCGTCGTCCGACCGTCGCCCGGTCGACTGCCATCGAGGCCGCATGGGGCGGCGATCGAGCAAGCAGAAGGAAACTAAGATGGCACAGATTGGCAGCTTCACCCGCGGTGAGAACGGCATCTACACCGGCGAAATCCGCACCCTGGCCCTTCGCGTCAAGGCCACCATCCGGCCCGTCGAACGCGATAACGACAAGGCGCCTGACCACCGCGTCCACACCGGCGGCGTCGAGTTCGGGGCAGGCTGGAGCAAGGCGGCGCGTGACACCGGGGCTGAATATCTCAGCCTCAAGCTCGACGATCCGTCCTTCCCGGCACCGATCTACGCAACGCTCACCCAGGGCGACGATGGCGAACACAAGCTCATCTGGTCGCGCTGATCCGGCGGCCCCGCGCCAGGCGGCGCGGGGCCTAGCCCGTAAAAGGTGTCGAAATGCGATCCCGCCATTCCGACACTCTTCACGTGAGGTCATGGCATCCATGTCGAGTGTCGCGGCCCGCACTCTCGCGGCCGCCTCGTACCGGGGTATCCGCGACATGGACGACGACGACATCCAGCGAGCCAACCGCGCCAGGCGGGGCTCGCCATTCCTGAACACCGACCAGGCGGCAGCCTATCTCAAACTGTCAGCCCGGACGCTCAAGCGTCTCAAGCGGGCCGGGAAAGGCCCGGTTTTTCGCCGCCACAGCCGCTTCGTGCAATATCATATCGACGACCTGGACAGCTGGTCGCGCGAGCATGCGGGCAAGGATTTCGAGCGATGAGCAGGCGTCGGACCTGCGCAGATGACGCCCCTCTGCTCGCCTGGGGCGACGCGCTGCGCGCGCAGACAATGCGGCGCGCAAGACTGGGCCGCCGCATCGCGGCGGTCAGTATCACTACGCTGGTCGTGCTGGCATCCGCCGCGCTTCCGCCCACGCCCCGGTTCGTATGGAATGCGAGTGCCAGCGCGCCGATCGGTCTCTACTGGGTCCGGCCGGGCGCCGATCTGGAGCCCGGCGACATGGTCGTGGCGCAGCTTCCTCAAGGCGTTGCGCAGATGGCCGCCCGGCGGCGTTACCTGCCCTTGAACGTGCCCCTGGTGAAGCGTGTGGTCGCGGTCGCGGGCGATGAGGTTTGCGCCCTGGGGAAGGATATTTTCCTCAATGGACGGCGCATTGCCGACCGTCGCGATACCGATGCACTGGGGCGCCCCATGCCGACCTGGTCGGGCTGCCTGCGCCTGCGCGGTCGCCAACTCTTCCTGATGATGGATGCGCCAGCCTCGTTCGATGGTCGCTATTTTGGGGTGACGGGCGGGGTTGATGTCGTGGGGAAGGCGCGGCTGCTATGGGCGCGCTGAAGCTGCTGGTGACCCTCGGCGCGCTTCTGCTCGCCTCGCCGTCCGATGCGCAGACGGTCGCCCGCTGGCGACCCTATGTCCACGAGGCATCGGCCCGCTTCGGCGTTCCCATCGACTGGATCGAACGGGTCATGCACGCCGAGAGCCGGGGGCACACGCACCGCAATGGTCGCCCGATCCGTTCGCGCGCAGGCGCCATCGGCCTTATGCAATTGATGCCTGACACATGGGCCGATGTCCGTACGCGGCTGGGCCTCGGGCATGATCCTGATGCGCCCCGCGACAATATCCTGGCGGGGACCTTCTACCTGCGGTTGATGTATGATCGCTTCGGTTACCCAGGGCTGTTTGCCGCCTATAATGCCGGCCCTGGCCGCTATGCCCAGTATCTTGCCGGCCGTCTCGCGCTGCCGGCCGAGACCGTGGGGTATCTGGCAAGCGTTGCCCCGTCATCTCCCACACCAGTCTTCGCGGCGGCAAAACTGGCGGCGACGCCATCGATCTTTGCGGTGCGGCGGGGCACGATGGCTGGTCCGGATGTGGTGGATTCGGCGACCGCATCATCGCTCTTCGTCCCTCTGTCGCAGGGGCATTGAGGCGATGGTGCGCGTCACCGAGAGGGAGGAAGCGCGTCTCGATAGACCTAGTATGACGGGTGGCGGAGCGGCTCTCAAGGCCTGCGGGTGCCCCCCAATTTTCTGCGAAAATCGGTTCCCCCCACATCCGCTTCGCGGCGCTGCGCTGCGCGCCGCGGCCCTGACAGCCGCTCCGCCACCCATCCTTCAAACGCCGTTCTCGAGTGGAAGAACGCAAGCGTTGGAGGTCATGATGAGCATATATCAGAGCATCGGAACGGCGTCGGCCAATGTCGTGGACCGCGTGATGGCGGCGCTGGTTTCCGGCCTTGAACTGGAGTTTGGGCGCGGTGCCGGAGAAGCACTGGCACACCGGTTTCTGGACGCGGAGGAGGCCTATTTTCGCTGGGATGCGAGGGTCGAGGAGCGCTGGATCGGCACCTATGAAGGCATTGAGGACGACGGGTTGGCGCTGGACCGGGTTGCGATTTGCGGGCGGCTTGATGGCAGCTGGTTCTGTGCCATCATGCTCGTGGATGGGGGTGGCAAGGCCCATGGGATGATGGGGTGTCGCCAGTTCAGATCGCTGGTCAGGGCACGGGATGCGATGCTCCATGCGCATTGATCGCAGGACAATCCAGGGCGAGAGGCGACGTCGAAAGGCGCTCGTCTCTCCCTTTTTTTGAGCCGAGATGAGCCCAGGAAGGGAAGAAAGGGGAAGGCAAGATTAAAGCGCTGCCTCCATGAGGCACGCAATCGGGCGTCTGCACAGGCTTTGCGATGGAGGCATGGTAAGGGCCATGCCTCCTGGGGTGTCGGAAAGGCCGGTATTGCGGGCTTTGGAGTGGAGGCCCTTGAACGGGGCTATTGGGCTTGCCCATCCTCTTGTCCTTTGCGGACGAAGAGGAGGAATACATGCCCGGCGATGATGATTTCCAGCTCTGGCTGGGGCGCATTGGCGCGCAGGATCGCAGCGTCGGCCAGACCCTCGCCC
>JAGVJS010000226.1 GCA_020051025.1 Sphingobium sp.
GACAGCGGCGCGCTGGTCGCCGGCCTCAAGCGGCGCGGCCATCGCCACGCCTCGACCGTCACCGATGCCGACGATCTGGCAAAGGCGATCGCCGCCGACATCCAGCCCGACGATATGGTCATCTGTCTGGGCGCGGGCGACATCACCAAATGGGCCGCCGGCCTTGCGGCGGCCGTGAACAGCGTGAAGGAAGCCGTCTGATGTTCGAACTGTTCGCCGTCGGCCTGGAAATGCAGAAGCGCATGATCGACGCCCAGATGCAGGGGGTGGAAGTCGCGCGCGACATGGTGGAGGCCGCGCAGAAGCAGGTCCAGACCAGCCTTGCGGCCCATGATGCGGGACAGGCGGGCATGAAGGCCATGAAGAACTGGATGAACCTGTGGGGCATGCGCGGTTGACGACGATGACGGCTCTCCCGCCCGTTCGCGGCACGCTCAAGGCCGACGCCCCGCTGGCGCCGCTCGTCTGGTTCAAAGCGGGCGGCGTGGCGCAATGGCTGTTCGAGCCGAAGGATGCGGACGACCTGTCCGATTTCCTCGCCATGCTCGATCCCGACCTGCCGGTCATGGCGCTTGGCCTCGGCTCCAACCTCATCGTGCGCGATGGCGGCGTGCCCGGCGTGGTCGTGCGCCTCGGCAAGCCCTTTGCGAAGGTCGAGCGGCTGGACGAAACCACGCTGGTCTGTGGCGGCGGCGCATCGGGTATCCTCGTCTCCTCCACCGCGCGCGACGCGGGCATTGCAGGCCTGGAATTTCTGCGCTCCATCCCCGGCACGGTCGGCGGCTTCGTGCGCATGAATGGCGGCGCCTATGGCCGCGAGACGGCCGACATATTGCTGTCCTGCGAAGTCGTGCTGCGGTCGGGCGAACAGATCACGCTGCTCGGCCGCGACCTGCACTACACCTATCGCCATTCCAACCTGACCGACGGCGCGGTCGTGGTCAGCGCGACCTTTCGCGGCGAACCGGGCGAACCCGCCGCGATCCAGGCGGAAATGGACCGCATCGCCACTGCGCGCGAGGAAAGCCAGCCGTTGCGGAGCAAGACCGGCGGCTCCACCTTCAAGAACCCGGACGGCCACAAGGCCTGGCAACTTGTGGACGAAGCAGGCTGTCGCGGCCTTCAACTGGGCGGCGCGCAGGTGAGCGAAAAGCACACCAATTTCCTGCTCAACACCGGCGACGCCACCAGCGCCGACATCGAAGCGCTGGGCGAGGAAGTCCGCCGCCGCGTGAAGGACAAGAGCGGCGTAGACCTGCAATGGGAAATCCAGCGGGTAGGGTTGAGCAAATGATGCGCAATATTCTCACTCCGTCATCCCAGCGAAGGCTGGGATCTCTCTTTTCTTCTGCTGCGCTCAAAGGCAGCGAGATCCCAGCCTTCGCTGGGATGACGACCATATTGGAGCAAATCGCATGACCCGTGGCCCCTGGCATGTCGCTGTCCTGATGGGCGGCTGGTCGGCGGAGCGTCCCGTTTCGCTGTCTTCGGGTGAGGGCGTGGCCAAGGCGCTGGAATCGCGTGGTCACACCGTCACGCGCATCGACATGGACCGCAATGTCGCCGCGCGCCTCGCCGAAACCAAGGCCGACGTGATCTTTAACGCGCTCCATGGCGTCCCCGGCGAAGATGGCACGGTGCAGGGCATGATGGACCTGATGGGCCTCACCTACACCCATAGCGGCCTCGCCACCTCGGTCATCGCGATCGACAAGCAACTGACCAAGCAGGCGTTGGTCCCCCACGGTATCCCCATGCCCGGCGGCCATATCGTGCAGAGCGAAAGCCTGTTCACCGCCGACCCGCTGCCGCGCCCCTATGTGCTGAAACCCGTCAATGAAGGCAGCTCGGTCGGCGTCGCCATCGTCACGGCGGAGGGCAATTACGGCAACCCCATCGCCCGCGACGCAGTTGGTCCGTGGCAGGATTTCCCCGAACTGCTCGCCGAACCCTATATTCGCGGCCGCGAACTGACGACCGCCGTGCTGGGCAATGACGCGCTGCTCGTTACCGAACTGCGCCCGAAGAGCGGCTTCTACGATTTCGACGCCAAATATACCGACGGCATGACCGAACATGTCTGCCCTGCCGACATCCCCACCCAGATCAGCGAAGCCTGCAAGGCGATCGCGCTGCGCGCCCATCAACTGCTCGGCTGCAAAGGGGCGTCGCGCGCCGATTTCCGCTGGGATGATGAAAAGGGGCTGGACGGCCTGTTCCTGCTGGAGGTCAATACCCAACCGGGCATGACCCCCTTGAGCCTCGTCCCCGAACAGGCGGCGAAGCTGGGCATTGACTATGCCACGCTGGTAGAGGCTATTGTCGAGGAGGCGCTGACCCGCGCCGGGGGAAAACAGGATGGCTGAGGCACGCATCCGACGCGGCGGCACCGCACGGTTGAGCAGCGCGAAGGGGCGCTCCGGTAATGGGGCGACGAAAGGCGGTCGCGGCCGAGCGCTCAAACGCCGCAGCTGGGTCGACAGCCTCATCGAATATCTGCCGGTCAGCGAAGCCACGCTGCAACGCATGGCCAGTTGGGCAATCGTCGGCATCTTCGGCGGGATCGTCATTGCCATCGCCATCTTCGCGGGGCTGCCCGGCATGGCGCGTCAGCAGGCGGCGGACATCGCCGCCCGCACCGGGTTTGAGGTCGACAAGGTCGAAGTGCGCGGCGTCGAGCGGATGGACGAACTGTCGGTCTATAATATCGCGCTGGGGCAGGTGGATCGCTCCATGCTCTCGCTCGACCTGCCGAAGGTTCGGGCGGACATGCTGAAACTCGGCTGGGTCAAGGATGCCCGCATTTCCCGCCGCCTGCCCGACACGCTGGTGGTCGATATCGTGGAGCGCGACCCCGTCGCCGTGTGGCAGCATGGCGGCCAGCTGCACCTGATCGACGTGCAGGGCGTGGTGCTCCAGTCGGTGTCGGCCAGCGCCATGCCGGACCTGCCGCTGGTCGTTGGCCCCAATGCCAATCGCCAGACCGCCGGCCTCAACCGGCTGATGGAAAATGCCCCCGCGTTGAAGCCGATGCTGGCCGGTGCGACCTGGGTCGGGAACCGTCGCTGGGATCTGCGCTTTCAATCGGGTGAGACGCTGTCCCTGCCGGAGGGCGACAAGGATTCGGCCGGTGCCCTGGTGAATTTCGCGCGCATGGATGGCGTCAACCGGTTGCTTGGCCGGGGTATCGTGAAATTCGACATGCGCGATCCCGACCGTTTCGTCCTGCGCCTGCCGCAGGGCAAGGTCGAGGAAAAGCCGACTGACGCCGCGGCGGCTACCGCGAAGGCGGCGGACGCAGGCGAGGAAGGCTAGGACAAGATGGCGCAGCCCAAGGTCGAAAAGCTCATCACCGCGATCGACATTGGCTCCTGGAAAGTGTCGGCGCTGATCGCAGGGCGCACCGACACCGGCGAACTCGCGATCCTGGGTACGGGTCAGCGGGAAAGCCGGGGCGTGCGCCGCGGCTTCATCGCCGACATGGAACGCACGGAACTGGCCGTCCGCGAAACCGTGGAGCAGGCGGAACGGGTCGCGGGCACCAATATCGAGGACGTGTGGGTCAGCTTCTCAGGCGGTTCCCTCGTCAGCGATGTCGTCACGGTTGAGCGCGACATGGGCGGATACCGCATCGAGCAGCCCGATATCGACGATCTGCTGACCACCGGGCAACAGGGCATCGACCCGGACGGCCGCATCGTCCTCCATGCGCAGCCGACCTGCTTCACCATCAATGGCAAGGTGCCGGTGAAAAAGCCGCTCGGCATGCACGCCGACCTTTTGGGCGTCGATATTCATGTCGTGCTGGCGGACGGCGCGCCGCTCGCCAATCTCGACCTGTGCGTGCGCGGCGCCTATCTCAATGTCAATTCGATCGTCGCCTCGCCGATCGCGACCGGCCTTGCCTGCCTTTCGGAAGAAGAACGCGACCTGGGCGTCGCTCTGGTGGAAATGGGCGCGGGCGTCACCAACGTGTCGCTCTATGCCGGCGGTATGCTGGTCGGCCTCCATTCGATTCCGCTGGGCGCGGCGGATATCACCGACGACATCGCCTCATCCTTTGGCATCCGTCGTAGTCAGGCGGAGCGGATTAAATGCTTCTATGGTTCGGCGATGCAGAATCCCCGCGATTTCCGCGAGATGATCGAAATCGCGCCGCCCCATGGCGAGGTCGCCGTGCCGGGGCAGGCCGCTGGTCCCAATGCGGAAGGGGGGAAAATCACCCGTGCCGCGCTGGTCGGCGTCATCTGCGAACGCTTGAACCAGATCATGACCGAAGTGAATGCGGCGCTGGCCGGCATGGGCTTCAACTCCACCGGGCGACAGGTCGTGCTGACCGGCGGCGGCGCGGAAATGAAGGGCATCGCCGATTATGCGCAGGGCGCTTTGGGCCGTGCCGTGCGTGTCGGGCGACCAAGGGGCTTGTCCGCTTTGCCAGAAGCGCATAGTGGCCCGGCCTTCGCGACATTGGCGGGACTCGCGCTTTATGGCGCTTCCAACCCGGTTGATCTCCGCACGATGGCACCGGCCCCGCAAACGGTGCATCGTCTCGGCGCGCCGCTCTGGTGGCAGCGCATGATGCGGGCGATGAAGACCAACTATTGAACGAATTTGGATTTAGACGAAAATAGGGGGTGAAATACTCTATTTTCTGGTGTTAACATTTAGTGACGGCGTTGCTTCCTGACGAGGAAGCTGAGGGAGCAAATATATGAGCATTGAAATCAGCCCACCGCATGTGGACGAACTGAAGCCGCGCATCGCGGTCATCGGCGTCGGCGGCGCGGGCGGCAATGCCATCGCGAACATGATTGCCGCTTCGGTCGAAGGCGTGGACTTCATCGTGGCGAACACCGACGCGCAGGCACTGAACAGCTCGCCAGCCGAACGGCGTATTCAGCTCGGGCCGCAAATCACCGAAGGTCTGGGCGCCGGTTCGCGCCCCGAAATCGGCAAGGCCGCTGCTGAAGAAACCATCGCCTCGGTCGAAGAGGCGCTGAATGGCGCGCATATGTGCTTCATCACTGCGGGCATGGGCGGCGGCACCGGCACCGGTGCGGCCCCGGTCATTGCGAAGGCTGCGCGCGATCGCGGCATCCTGACCGTTGGCGTCGTGACCAAGCCTTTCACCTTTGAGGGCAATCGCCGCATGAAGTCGGCTGACGCCGGTATCGAAGAGCTGCAAAAGCATGTCGATACGCTGATCGTCATCCCGAACCAGAATCTGTTCCTGATCGCCAATCCGAACACGACCTTCAAGGAAGCGTTCCAGATGGCGGACGAGGTGCTGCAACAGGGCGTGCGGTCGATCACCGACCTCATGATCATGCCGGGCCTCATCAACCTCGACTTTGCCGACGTGCGGTCGGTGATGGGCGAAATGGGCAAGGCGATGATGGGCACCGGCGAAGCCGAAGGCGACGGTCGCGCGCTCCAGGCCGCCGAGAAGGCGATTGCCAACCCGCTGCTCGACGGCGTGTCGATGCGCGGCGCGAAGGGCGTGATCGTGTCGATCGTGGGCGGCGACGACATGCGCCTGATGGAAGTGGACGAAGCCGCCAACCATATCCGTGAACTGGTGGACCCGGACGCGAACATCATCTGGGGCAGCGCCTTCAACGATGGCCTCAATGGCAAGATCCGCGTGTCGGTGGTCGCCACCGGCATCGAAGCGGAAGCCGGTGGCAACGCCGCGCCGCTGACCCAGCCGTTCAGCTTCGCCAACCGTCCGTCGGTTTCGGTGCCCCAGTCGCA
>JAGVJS010000048.1 GCA_020051025.1 Sphingobium sp.
TCCTGCGAAAGCAGGAGCCTAGGGGCGGCCTAGCGCTTCTTTGCCCTGGGTTCCTGCCTTCGCAGGAACACGGCTTAGTTGAAACCCGACCGTCCGCTAACCACCCAAACCCGCCTAAGCCGCCAGCCTTAGAAACGGCACCGGCTCGGTGGAGCGCAGCACGATCGGTTTGCCTTCCGACGCTTCGAACAGTTCGCCGTCCAAGATCACGCTGCTGCGGTCGCCCTCGATACGGATGGTGTCGCCCTGTTCCAGATGGATGCCCTGCATCGTCTGCTTGCCGATCCGCCGGAACAGACTGGCCCAGATCAGCCGCAGCAAGGCCGGCAGGCTCTGGTCCACGGCCATCAGCTTCATATTGCCGCGCGTGCTGCCACCCGGCTGCACGCCCAGCAGCAACTTCTCCAGCGTCGTGACGATCAGCACGGCAAAGCGCCCGACCAGCTGCCCGTCGCGGATCAGCGAGATGCGCACCGGATTGCCCGAAGGCGGCAGGAATTTGGCGCGAATGCCAAACAGCAGCGACACGATCACCGCCAGCGCGGTGATGAAATGGCTGAGGCCATTGGAAAGCCCCAGCGGATAGATCTGGTTGCGGCAATAGAGCATGTAATCGGCCAGCCCAGCGCCGCCCAGAAACATGCCCAGCACCGGCCGGCTGCCGACCGCGCCATCGGACAAGGCGATCAGTTCGCGCGCGACGACATGGTCGTCCACGCCCGCCTTGGCGATCTGCACGATCCGCTCCAGCGCCTTGATCGGGTCGCCATGAATGCCCAGGTCCAGCGCGATCAGGTTGGTCTTGCCATTGGGCAGCACCGCGATCGGCGGCACCCGACCCTTGAAATGCTCGCCCTGATAGAGTTCCGTCAGCGACGCCTGCACCGTGCCGTCGCCGCCATTGATGACGATGACGGCCGGATCGACACGGGCGATGGTCTGGAACGCCCGGCCGATCTGGTCGACCTGCTCCACCTCATAATGGAAGATGTCGGGGTTGCTGGCGCAATAGCTGCGCACGCGCGGAAGCGTCTGCCGGTTGCCCGTGGATTTCGGATTGGACAATAGGGCGACGCTTACCATGGCTGTTCGATCACATATATTTGAGGTTGATCGTGATTTTCGTCACGCCCGGCCCGACATGAAAGGCCGCCTTCTCCACGCCGGGCTTGCCCAGGTTGAAGATGCTGATCGCCGGATTGTTGGAAAATCCGCCGCCATCGCGTGAAATGTCGGTCTTGCCATTGCCGTCGCGGTCATGCCGCACGGCGATGCCATATTCGCCCGATTTCGGCACCGGCACGCAAAAGCGCATCGCGCCATTGGCCGGCTTCACCGCCATATCGATTCGGTTGAGCCATTCGCCTTTCGCCAGCCAGGCCGCCCGCGTTGCGGGATAGGACTGGATCCGCACCTTGCCGGTGGCGGCAGCGAAACCGCGCACATCGACCAGCACCGCCGGCCCGCGCGCATCCGCGCCGCAGCGTTCCAGATCGTTCGCAATTTCCTGGCCATGGGCCATGACCGGACTGGCAGCGACCATCGCTGCCCCGACCATCAGACCCATTGCAACTTTTACCATGACCATCAGACTCCTGGAAGCTATAGCCACCCGATATGGACCGGATGGCGAGCCCCTGTTCGCCCCGCTTTTCTACCTGACTCGCATATGGGATGGGTTTGCGGCCAAAACATGGTGATGGGACGACGACTTAGAGAATGCTGACCGCCACCGACCGATATCTCGCCCGCCTGATCGCGGTGCCCATGCTGGGTACGCTGGTGATCGCCGCGATGCTGCTTGTGCTCGACAAGATGCTGAGCCTGTTCGATTTCGTCGCGGCGGAAGGGGGACCAGTCAGCGTCGTGTGGCGCATGCTGGCCAACATGCTGCCCGAATATCTCTCGCTCGGCATTCCGATCGGCCTGATGCTCGGCATCCTGCTGGCCTTCCGCAAGCTGGCTTTGTCGTCGGAACTGGACGTGATGCGCGCCGTCGGCCTGTCCTACGGCCGGCTGCTGCGCGTGCCCTATATGTATGCGATCGCGCTGGCCCTGCTCAATTTCGGCATCGTCGGCTTCGTCCAGCCTTTGTCGCGCCACGCTTATGAAGCGCTGCGTTTCGAGCTGCGCTCGGGTGCGCTCGGCGCGTCGATCAAGGTCGGCGAATTCACCAACCTTGGCAAGCGCATGACCATGCGGATCGAGCGGAGCAAGGATGAAGGCCGCAATCTGCAAGGCATCTTCGTCCGCGCCGTCGGCAAGGATGGCCAGTCTGTCGCGGTCACGGCGGCGCAGGGCACATTCCTGGCGACCGACGATCCTGACGTCATCATCTTCCGCCTGCGCAACGGCGTACTGGTCAATGACGCACCCAAATATAAGACGCCGCGCATCCTGTCCTTCTCCAGCCATGATCTGCCGATCGACCTGCCGCAGATCGAAAATTTCCGCGGCCGCGATGTCGACCGGGAAAAAACGATTCCCGAACTGATGGTGATCGGCAAGAATCCCGCTACGCCGCAGAAGCTGAAGGACGAAGTGCGCGCCAATTTCCATTTCCGCATGGTCGAAGTGGTGTTCATGTTCCTGCTACCGCTCGCGGCGCTGGCCTTTGCGATCCCGCCCAAAAGATCGACCTCGGCGCTGGGCGTCTTCCTCTCGATCGTGTTCATCGTGACCTATCATAAGGTCAATCAATATGGCGAAAGCATCGGCGCGCTGGGCAAGGTCGACCCGATCATCGCGCTATGGGGACCGTTCCTGCTCGCGTCCGGCCTCGTCCTGTGGATGTATCATGTGATCGCGAACCGCCCCGGCGGCCAGCCGATCGGCGCGCTGGAAGTCGCCTTCTCCAAATTGGGCAAGCAGATCGTCCGGCTGCTGCGCTTCGGCCGGCGACGCGCCCCCGCCGCGGCCGATGTCGCCGGACAAGGAGCGGCCTGACCCATGCAGTTCAACTTCTTCCCCTCGCGCCAGATCAGCCTTTATATGGCGCGCCTGTTCCTGACCCGCACCTTCGCGGTGCTGGCGCTGCTGGTGGTCGTGCTCCAGACGCTCGACCTGCTGGGCAATTCGGGCGACGTGCTGGCTTATCCCGGCAATGGCGACGCGCAGTTGTGGCATTATGTCGGCCTGCGTGCGCCGCAGATCATTGCCCGATTCCTGCCATTTTCCGTGCTGCTCGGTACGCTGGTGATGCTGGCGACGCTGAACCAGAACAGCGAAATCATCTCGATGAAGGCGGCGGGCCTGTCCGCGCATCAGATATTGGCGCCTTTGGTGCTGGCGGCGCTGGGCGTGTCGATCATCAGCTTCGTCTTCAACGAACGGATCGTCGCCCGCTCCACCGCAGCGCTCAGCGCATGGGAGGCGGTGGATTATGGGCCAATCCCGCCCGACAGCGGGGTGAAGAGCAATCCGTGGGTGCGCGACGGCAACAACCTCGTCAATGCGGCGATCGTTGCCGGGCGCGGCACGGAAGTGCAGTTGCGCAAGGTGCAGATCTACAATCGCATCAACAACAGCCTGACCACGATCGTGCAGGCGCCCAAGGGCCATTATGACGCGGCGAGCAAGAGCTGGTTGCTGGAGGGCGCGCGCCAGTTCGATGTGGCGCGCGGCACCGTCACCAATGTCGGCACCGTCCGCTTCGGCCGCGACATCCGCCCCGACCAGTTTACGCTGGCGAAGGTCGATCCCGACGCGCTGACCTTCCGCGAGCTGGAATCGGCCATTTCCGACCTGCATGATGCCGGCCGCCCCACCGCCGAGCTGGAAGGCAGCCTGTGGCACAAATTGTCCGGCCCGCTCTCCGCGCTGCTGATGCCGATCCTCGGCTCTGTTGCAGCCTTCGGCCTCGCGCGTTCGGGCCAGTTGTTCATGCGCGCCGTGCTGGGCATGGCGCTGGGCTTTGCCTATTTCGTCGCCGACAATTTCTCGCTCGCGATGGGCAGCCTGGGCGCCTATCCGCCGGTGCTGGCCGCCTGGGCGCCCTTCTTCCTTTTCCTGCTGGTGGGTGAAACGGTCCTGTTCCGGACAGAAGAGTGACGGGGATATCTATCTTTATCCGTTCGCTTCGAGCGTAGTCGAGAAGCGGCCAGCACCGTGCTTCGCGTTTCTCGACTTCGCTCGAAACGAACGGGACATATCATCACGCAGCGCAATAAAAAGGCCCCGGCGACCAAGGGACGTCGCGCGGGGCCTTCACAGAGGGGGCGTTCCGATCCTCTTTAGGGGGGGAGGGGAAGAACCGGAACAACCCCGATATAGGCGGCCCATATCCGGTTTCAACCCGCAACCGAAAAAATCTGCAATGCTTTGCGCGGACATGGATCCCTCGCCCAAAACAAAGGGGCTGGGGAAGCGCATCCGCTTCCCCAGCCCCTTTGCGTTCCTGTCCGATGCGCTTCAACGCGCCGTCATCGTGCTCCGGGCGATTTTGCCGACCAGCGGCAGCATTCCCTTGTAATTGCCCCGATGATAGGGCGAATCCGCGCCCAGCGTCGCGATCAGCTGCGCATGCGCCTTGCCAAGCGCATGATAGGGCACGCTCGGCAGCAGATGATGCAGCGCGTGATAGCGCAGGCCCACCGGCGCCCAAAGCGCGGGTAACGTGCCGGGCGGCGGCACATTGACCGAGTCCAGATATTGCGCCGTCACGGTCATCGGCTCGCCCTCATTCTCCCACAGATGCGCGACCAGGGTGCGCAGCTGGTTGATGACGGTCATGGCCGAATGGATCGCCATATAGACCAGCAGCGGCTTCCAGCCGAACACGAAGACGCTGCCGACCAGCGCCAGCGCGAACAGGCAGGCGCCCGCTTCCTGCCATTTCCACTGCCGCGCAAACTCGCCTTCGGGCGCGCGGCGGCGATAGGCCGGGTTAATCGACAGGGCGGAAAATTCCGCCACCACCTTGGCGCGCAACGGCGGGATCAGCAGCGACAGCGGTGTCAACACGCCAAAGCGCAGGATCACACCCACCGGCGCCAGCGATGCGACGATGATGAACAAAGGCAGCGACCATGGCTTCATCAGCGCCAGCGGCAGATATTCCGGGTCTTCCGCCGTGCCATAGCGGGTGCGCTGGTGATGCTGGGTATGGACGCCTTCATACATGAAGGACGGGATCATCAGCGGCACGCCGACGATCAGGTTCCATGCGAAGCGGAAGCCGGGCAGGGCGCCCTTGCGGATATGGGTCAGCTCATGGATGAAGCTGGCCGCGCGATACAGCGCCAGCATCGCCACGATAGCGCAGGCAAGCGCGATCGCCACATTATCGACCAGAATCGCCCCGGCCATCGCGCCCCATCCGGCCAGCGCGGACGCCAGCAGGTCGGGCCAGTAGATGCGCGGATTGGCGGTCGAATAAGCGCGGGTCAGGTCGGCCGCGGCGCGCAGCA